>NZ_CAMYOS010000002.1:0-168802 GCF_947280595.1 uncultured Gardnerella sp.
CAAAGTATCCAACTTCTTACAATCCTCGTCATGCTAAAACAAGCATCAACTTTGTAGACGCACAAACAATGTTTTTTAACTGATTACTCAACAATAGTTACGTAACTATAGTTACACGCAATAGTTATGCGACTATATCGCGTAAACCGTAATCGCACGTTATCGTGGCAAAAATTGCAAAAATCGCAAAATCTGCCACGATAACTCGTTTTTGTATTTTATAAGTCCTGTAACGCAATTCTTTTATCTTCCGCAGACTGCTTAGACGACTTATCGTCTTTCTTAAGAGAATGCGCATAGCGAATAAGACTTCTTGCAATAAAGAACACTAAAGCACATATAGCAAGTGCAATAAGAATGTCAATTATTGGACCAAATAATGCATAGCTCATGATTCATCCTTTCTTTTTCTATATTCGTTTATGAGTGTTCGAGCTGTGTCAACATCGTATTTATCGTCAATAGCAAGACTCTTTACTAAAAGAACGAACGGGTCTTCTGGTTCATTGTCGCTTATTCGAATTTTTTCAATGAGCCTGTTAAGCCTGATTCTCATCGTTGGGTAAGAGACTTGATACATTTGCGACATTTCTTTTAACGATCCAGACGATAATACAAAGTTCTTTATAAACGACATGTCTTCGTCTGTGAGATTAGCCATCCATCTTGGAATATGATCCATATCACCCCTTTCTTCAGCCTATAAACTTTAATTAAATTAAACTTTTATTAAAAATATTAAAGTCACTGTATGATTTTGTCAAGAATAAGCATAAGAAATATGATACAAAGCGACATTTTTATGTCGCCAAAATTGTCGTCTTGTCGCCAGCGCAAACAATGGAGATACGCAATAAATGGCGAGAAATCAACATTTATGATAATCTCATAAAAATAACGCGACATTTTTATGTCGCCAATGGGTACAAAATTTAGTCATTTTGCTTAGCATTAAGAACGTTCAATAAGTTTATAATTTCATCGAGTACGCTTGAAAATGTTATTCCTTTCGTATAGCTATATTTTTTCGAATAATTTTGCCACTGTTGATTTTGCGTATAATCAGTTTTAAAAGACTCTAGAAGCTTAATTATCTTATTAAAATCTAATTCTGTTTCACGATATAAGAAAGTTCTTTGGCAAGCTATCACTAATTGCGAAAAATCAATATCATTCTTTTTTAATTTTAAAAGAATAAAAATATCATAAAAATCTTTACTGCGACTATTTAAAAAATTGCGTGAATAAATAGTCTGGAGCTTTTCCGCTAATATACTTTCAACGTTATAAGCAATAATTGGGAATGTTTCATCAGTAAAAATAGCTTTATAGTAGTAATTTATTGGCTGTGGCGTAACAACATCACCAGTAGCAATATCCAAATGAACAATTTGTTTAATATTTTCCAGCTCACACAAAATTGTTGCGCGATACCCTCCATAATCATCGCTTTCTTTAATAGCTATAATAGACTGAATAGAAAAACTTATATCATCTTTTGAATCTGCAAAAACTTCTGTTAGTTGTTTTTTAACTTTTTCTTCTGAAAGTTCCATTTTATGAAACTGAAAGTCAATATCCACCGTACTGCGGGAATTGATACCTATTATGTTTGACAGAAGGAATCCACCTTTGAAAACATAGTGATTTGAATAATGACTTTGGCTTAATCTTTTCAAAATAACTTCAAGAAAATAATAAGTCATAACAGAATTAAATGTTAAACCAGTCTTTTCGGACATTTTATGACACAATGCTGTCAGTTTTGCTTTATTCACAGTAGCACTTCCAGTGTTTGCTTAACTTTATTGGATATATTCATTTTTATTGCATACTCATGAAGTTTTATAAGATCTTTCCCGTTATACTTACTATAAGCTTGAAGAGTTTTAACAAAGAGTTCAGAATCAATGCTGTTTCTGTTTATTATAAAATCACAAATAATACGTTCAAAATCATAGACACGTACTTCATTCCCCATTGGGGTAGCCGTTTTAGTAACGCCTAACTTGCTATACAATCTTGAAACCCAATGAATAGCTAAATTTGAGGGTGGATTATTAAAACGATATCCTCTAGGAACGCTTACTTCAAAATGTTGTGGAATTTCATCTGTAAAACCTTGAAGATAAAGAGCTGAAACATAAGAGAATACGGCCTGTGGATAACGATATTGAAAGAAGTAATATTCGTCATAATCACCATTGGAAGAGAGAAAAATCCCCCTTTCAATTCGATTAAGAACACCTTCGTCTTTCAAACGAGTTAAATATATAGTTGGAATATCTAATGTTTTACAATCCTTGTATGTAATTATTCCATGATTATTATCTAAATAGTTAAGGAGTATCTCTTTGTTTGACACAATAGCCTCACTTCTGTTGCTTTCATACTAATATTTTATATTTTTTGTAGTGTAAAAGCAACAAAGAATTGCAACGCTATATTTTTTTAAGCACGTTATCGTGGCAAAAATTGCAAAATTAGCAAAAACTGCCACGATAACTCCATAAGTACGTCTCTACTTAAAAATAATTCCAAAACGGAAATATCCTTAAATATTGATTGTTGGAAACATACAAACTGCTAATAGTAAAAGTTTTTAAAAGTTTTCTAAAAGCACTATCGTTAAAAATAGGTACGCCTATTTGTGTAGATAAAATCTGCACGTTAGTATGTTGATAATTTACAAAACAAGAATCACGAGTAGGTGCTTATTATGACTAATCCTTTGCGCGGTATACGAGAAGAGGATATTGTTGAGTACTTTAAAGCGCATAATCTTTCAGTTGGTAAAACGTATGTGCTTACTATGAAGTACGACCCTTGGTGGAAAGATTTAATCAAACTATTTTTATTACCTCGATTATTCTATGTAGCGCAAAGCGTTGATGCGCGTATTGTTGCCGCCACTGATAATGAGTTTATTGTTGTTAATCCGAATGCCATTTTAGGCTCGGGCAATCTAGCTAAATTAGACGATAAGCATCTTCATCGCATTACGTGGAATCAACTCACTAATTTTGAAGTTATAAATAAGCCAACAACTCAAATAATTCGCTTTACTGTCAATAGTAAAACCGAAGAATGGAGTGTGCCAACGGAAAGTGCTAGCGTATGGCACTTTAATGTGTACAATCTTGATAATTTGAGAAAAACAATACAATCGCACATCTCTTGATAAGTGGATTCCCAAACAAGATACCATATATTGTATGAACACTACTTACGCAATTGTTGATAATGACACGCTTGTATTGCGATATATGCAACTTCTTCTAAAAAGTCGTTTGCCTGAAAACTTTGTTTGTGCATGGATGTGTTCTTCTGCAAAACAAGCTATTCATCGTTGCGTTACAGAAAATACTCCTGACGTACTTTTAGTAGATATGTCAATGAGGGAAATGAGTGGCGTTGATGTAATTAAAGCAATTCGCGAGCGCAATAGCAATATTGTTTTAATTGGCATTACTTCCTACATGTTAGATGAATACGTATTGCAAGTTGCTAAGTCGGGTGGTCAAGCGTTAATACATAAAGACAATTTATCAGACGTAGTTGCAGCTATACAATCGCGCACAACAAGCTATGGGTGTCCAGAATTGCCACAATATATTGACTATTTTCACACTCCGCAAGAATCATTTAATATGATTTCTCAACTTCCGAAGACTTCAGTTTTGTCTCCTCAAGAATCGGAAATTATGCGCTTGTGCAAACAGGGGTATTCTACGAAAGAGATTGCAGATCAGCTTAATGTGAAAGTTTCAACAGTCAACACGCATTTACGGCGTATTTATGGAAAACTTCACGTCCGAAGTCGAATGCAGGCGCTTGCTGCGCTCGCAAAATATTCGCATGACATATAACGTGTAAGAAATTAACGTGTAAAAGTAGGTAGTTATGAAATTATTAACGCGTATGATCAATTTTTTGCCGCATGATGCTTGGCAGAAAATTGGAATTGGTGCAATCATAAGTTGTACTTTGATTCTTGAAATTTGTTTCTATAATAATCTTCATTACTACTCTAATTGTCATGCAATTGCGGTTGAAATAGTATGGATTGTAATCTGCTTATGCATTGCAATATGGCCTCGTAAAGCATCTTTTATTGTGCTTATTTGGATGCCGTTGGTAATTATTGCGCCAAATATCAACTATTCATCTATGATGCTTACCATATTGATTTGTTTGGCAATTGCTGTAATTACTCAACCTTGGTACACCGTGCTTTCTTCTTGCGGGGTATCTTCATGGTTTTTTATTATATGCGATTTTCAAAACGCTTATGTGTTAGCGTGGTGGCTTCTTATCACTCTTATTTCTAGCGCAATC
The DNA here is from genome assembly GCF_947280595.1 of uncultured Gardnerella sp. Classification (NCBI taxonomy): domain Bacteria; kingdom Bacillati; phylum Actinomycetota; class Actinomycetes; order Bifidobacteriales; family Bifidobacteriaceae; genus Gardnerella; species uncultured Gardnerella sp. The sequence goes on from NZ_CAMYOS010000002.1 coordinate 4,339, forward strand.
GTAAAATACTATATTTCTACTATTCACCAGCAACAGGAACAGTTATTTGCACAGCGTTACAACGTTTTTCAAAAATATACCACTATTGCAGCAATTCGCATGCACGATGAAGTAACTAATGAGCTTTCCAGCATTATGATGATGGCTCAACAATCTATTGAACCTCAAACAACTCATGACCAAGAGCATGAAAATTCGCGAGAGATTCTTCAACGTGCTACTACAACTGTTCATAGAGCACGTAATATTATTTCTCTTCTTGACAATGCTGCAACTGCAAGCACTGGCGATGTTATGCAATCGACTACATGTTATAAAGATTTTTGCACAGGCTTACGTGTTTTATTTGACTGTGAACAAAAGTCATTTGAAAAGCTTGGCTATATTGGTTCCATTGACTTGAGTAGTGATTTAACTGCCGAAGATTCTCGGTCAATCCATTTGCCTTTTGAAGAATGTGCTCAAATTGAATATATTTGCAGAGAACTGCTTGCGAACGTAAAAAAGCATGCTGCAAAGCCTAAAGAATACGCTATGAATGTAATGCTTAATGACCATGAATGTCATATTACGTGTATAAATAGTGCGCAACGCGGTATTCTTGCTAACTTGCAATTAGGATATGGACTGCGTTTTCATAAGATGCTTGCGGAACAAGTTGGCGGAACTTTTAAAGTTATTGAAGATGGCGATTCGTGGATTATTAATGTACACGTTCCACTTCATGTAGAGAAATAGCCATTGTGCAAGAATAACTTATTGTACTTTCTTGCGCTTTAATCGAGTACTTAGATCTATTTCAATCGAGTATTTGGATGCGTTCTTGCGAAACAGATTCAAGCAAGCGGTTAATCTGTGATGCAAAATTCTGTTTTGTTGCTATGTTATAAGAGTTATCGTGGCAAAAATTGCAAAAATCGCAAAATCCGCCACTACAACATGCGTCATGTTTACAACGTTAATCAACTATTACAGTGCGCACATTCAATGATTAAAACCAAAATCACACATTTTAATATATTAAATATATTTGATTGATATTTACAGCAAAACAATACTCATAACAGCAAAACAACAATTCTAGATACATAAGGCATCGTTTTATGATTTTATTGACATCAATATAAATGCAATAGTAAAATTTTCAGTGTGTTGTTTAGTTGCACAGTAAAGATGCATGCAACTAGCGCTTTGCTAGTTTCTTTTATCAGTACGTGCTAAATATTAAAATTTTATGATATTTTTTATTCTTTTATGAAGGAGGTAAATAATGAATTCGTTAAAGGACATTTGTAAACGCAAGTATGCGTGGTTATTATTTATTCCACTTGACGCAATATGCATACTTACTCTTGCATATAGATATTTTATTAACACATCGAACGCGTATATTTTATATGCCGGTCTTGCATGGACGAGTGTAGTAAATCTTGTATTGTTGGCTTGTGTTATTGCATTTTGTCGCGAGCGCAAACGCTGGATAATGTCAATAATATTAGTAGCACTTTTTGTTATATCTACGCTTATTTGCATGTATGCACAATCATTAGCAGAACTACTACAAGTTCCTATGACAAATTATGCATATTATCCAGGCTCTGAAGTAAATACAATTCTCATATGCTTGAATTTTTGCGTACATAGCGTATTGGTTATGATTCTTGCATTTAATAGCGATAAGACTTACAACGAGAAAAAACAATCATAAAATAGTACATCTTGCAATATTGTTCCTGAGAGCAAAGATTTTAAAAACGTTCATTCTTTCTGTGCAAAATATTTGTGGATTGTTTTAGTAGTAATTGATGCTATAAGTGTTATATTGCTTCTTAGATTTTGGCTTACAGGATTGCACAATACAGTTAATTCAACATTGTATAATGCATTGCAATTATCTGGATTTTATGTACCAATTTGCTTCGCTATTGCTGTGTTATGCTTGTGCAACGATTCAATGCGCTGGAAAGCGGTAATACCTATTGTAATTATTATTTTTGATACATTAGGTACATTGCTATGGTCGAATGATACAGAAGTATCGTATGGATATTCAATCAATCCATACCCTGGTCCTCATATTTTCACTCTTGTTACTATGTGGAATTTCTACATAATAACTTGTACAGCTTTTGCTTTAATGTTGCACGAATATAAGAAAAATGTACGATTAAAGGCGATTGATAGCGTTCAAAACGAAAAAGATTAGATGATGATTCTTTTCTTTTGCTAAGAGCGAGCGCGTTATGTAATTATTTTGCAGAGTTAATTGAAGACTCTTTGCGCGCAACGTCAAGCGCTTTGTTGAATGCGTCACTAGTCCAACTTGCTCCAGCAACAACCGAAATATGCAAATCTTTTAGCGGCTTCCCAACGATTTTGCTAGAAATCACCTTAGAGAAAGCGTCCATATGCTTTTTTGAAACAGGCGTAAAAGGGTGAGGTGTGATTTCAACGCTGCTCACATTGCCGCTTGCAATATTTAGATTCACGTCAAAACTGTCTTCTGCAACTGGACCATATGTAGCTTTGATTTTATATTCGCCATCTTTGTAATTACCAGTGTCGACTTTATGCTGATTTTGAGGATTTTGAGGATTTTTAGAATCTGCAGAATCCTCAATTTGCGCAGAAGATTGAGATTGTTGAGCTCCAGAATCATACTTTCCAGAAGGATTACCACCATCGTCCGCGCTTTGACCAGAATTACCAGCAAACTCATCGTTCATTGGCACAGCATTAGGCTCACCGCAAGCAGAAAACATAGCAGATGACGCAGCTATAGCCGCAAGCGTAGCCACAGTTTTTGCAACTTTTTTAGTCTTCAACTCATTGCGTGAAACATCGTGAAACGTGTTATCTGAAACCATAAAACATCGCCTTCAAATCTTGTATATTTTAAAACTTCGCGCAACTAATCATCTAAATTCGCTAATTTAGGCGACTTAGTCGGATCATGACTTTGTAAAACTTCAGCAACACTTTCATCAACATGAGCACTTGTAAAAGCAGGCTTTCCACCAATCTCCTCGTACGTTTTGCGCGCATCATCATTATTCCAACGCTCACCAACAAGAACACCGTGATTGAGCATAATTTCTCGATCTGCACATTGAGCTACCAAAGAATCGTGAGTTACAACAATAATAGTCGTTCCCTGATTGTGTAGTTGTTTAAACAATTCGAGCACAATCTGCTCATTTTTTTCATCCAAATTACCAGTTGGCTCATCCGCAAGCAGCAACTTCGGGCAGTTGATAAGTGCGCGAGCAACACAAACACGCTGTTGCTCACCACCTGAAAGTTGGCTTGGCAAATGATGAGCGCGATCCTTCAAACCAACTCGATCCAAAGCATCCAAGGCTTCAGCTTCGTCAACAACAGAATGATAATATTGCGCAACCATAACGTTTTCAACAGCAGTTAAATGCGGAACAAGATAAAACTTTTGGAACACAAGTCCAATTACATTTTTACGAACGTCTGCAAGTTGTCCAGAATTAAGATCTTCAAGTTTTCTACCTTGTAAAGACACAGAGCCTTTAGTCGGAGAATCCATGCATCCAATAATGTTCATTAAAGTAGTTTTTCCAGATCCGCTAGATCCAACAATTGAAAGCCACTGCCCTTCCGGAACAGTAAGCGACAAATCGTCAACAGCGCGAAGAGATCCATAAATCTTGGAAATATGATCCAAAGTCAAAAGCATTTTTGGCTTAAGACAAGTACTTTCCAGCTTATTTTCTATATTCTGTGTCATATTAAATCCTTATTCTGTGTCATATTAAATCCTCAACTAAACTCACTAAAATTCTCAATTCAAACCTTGAATAATTTAAAAAGATTTTGCTTAAAACTATTCTTCTCGAAGAACAATCGCAGGATCAATTTTCGAAGCCTTCAAAACAGGAGGCAAAGCAGCAACACAAGATGCAATTACACTAAAAGTAACGGAAAACATAACTAACCACCAATTTACACTCAAATCTCTGGAGAATACCATCCTCGCAAGCAATCGCGCAAACACATAACCTACTGCAGTACCTGCAATTCCGCCAATAAAGCCATATAATCCAGACTCCATAGTGAACTCAAAGCAAATACTTCTCTCACTCGCACCCAAAGCTTTACGCAAACCAATCTCATTTCGTCTCTGCTGCACAATCGAAGATATAGTAGTGCTCACACCAACCATCATCAAAACAAGCACAACTAGCGAAACTATGCAAAACAGGCTACGAAGCATCGTAATAATTCCAGTGTCAGCAGCAGTGACTTTAGTAACTTGCTGAGCGCGCACACGCATAGAAGTCATATCGTTGATACTTCTCACAACAGCATCAACACTAGGAGCAGAAGACGAGTAAGCAATCACATCTGCTCCGCGCTTTATTCCTGTAAGAGTATCCACATCCGCATTAAGAGCATACAACATAGAATCTTCAGCTCCGCCAGTATCCAAGATGCCACAAACACGGAAAGTTGTGCCGTGAGTATCCATAATATCCGTTGAAACTCTGCCTTCAACAAGTTTTTGTTGAGATGAATTTTGCGCAGAATTATTCGCAGACTGAGTTGTAGATTGACCCGTAGATTGACCTGCAGATTTACTTGAAGACTTATCAGAAGACCTATCAGAAGACTTATCATCATGCTTGTCTGCAGGCTTATGAGAGCCAACAGTATTATCAGTAGATCTATACGCAATCGAAATACGAGATCCTATTTTCAATCCCATAGCGTGAGCTACGTCACGCCCAACCATCACATTTCCACTACTAGGCCAAGCGCCGTCAACATTCCAATGCTTATTTAATGACTTCACTAAACGAACATCAACACCAGCAAGCACATACGGAGCTGCATTGATTCGCACATTTTCATAGCGATACGTAGCAAAACGCATAGCACCTTTTGCGAGAACCATATCATTCGTATGTAAAACCATTGCACGATCAATACCGTTTTTCCACTCGCCATCAATTGGCGTTACGATAATATTTGCTCCATAGGCACGCATCTCATCACTCATCTGCTGAGGTACAACCAAGCATATTGCAGCCAAACAAAACAGAGTAGCAGCACCAACAAGAGTTGCAATAACAGCCATTAAAGCACGCGATTTACGGCGAAATACCGCGCTAAATAGCATTGTGATAAACATCGTATTATTTGACGTCATATAAGATTTACCTGCCATGAAGCACCTCCGCAGGACGCACGCTTAAAATCGAACGAATCGATGAGCCTGCAGCTACAAGAACAGTTAGCGCGAGCAACACAAACACAAGCACGAAAACCATTGGTCGGAACGAAATCGCAGAGCTAAACACAGTAAAACCAATAATCTGAGCTACTGAAAAACCAAAAATCATACCGAGCAATGCTCCGCCGAATGCAATAACAGCAGTTTCCATAAGCATAAGACGCATAACAGCACCATCTCGAGCACCCAATGCTTTGAGCAATGCAAGCTCTCCAGAACGCTCCGAGATAGAAGCTGCCATAAGATTTGCTACAGCAACTGCAGCAGCAATCAAACTTAATGCAGTCATCAAAACCATAACAGCACGAGTTTTATTAAGCACGTTTCCTTGCAACGCTGCGACTTGACGAACCTGCTTTGCTACAGCTTCCGGAATAACCTCTTCAATTTGGTAAGTAATAGAACTCGGGTAAGCCGTGCAATACCAAGTTTCCCACTCTTCCTGACTTAAAGCTGCCGGATTCTTAGCAGCTTTACGCGCTAAATCATTCTCAGGAGTAGTAAGTGCCTTTACTTCAATCGAATCAACCATATTCGGCTTATTTGCAAGGTTTTGAGCGTCAATAGAATTTGTGTAAATTGCATTATCGTCATCATCACCAGATTCATAAACACCCACAACGCGCAACGAAACATGGCGCCCTGAACGAAGCAAACGCAAACTCTGACCAAGTTTTACATGTAAACGCTCAGCTAATTTAAAACCAACCATTGCCTCAGATTGATTATCTTTTGCCCATCTTCCTGAACGTATCTTCCACCACGAGCGCAATCCTTTAACTCCTACAACTGTTGTTTCACCAGAAGCGAGCGAAAGCTTGCGATTAAACCAAGTTCCAATAATCGGAATTACTAAATTAGAAGAAGATTTAGATTCCAAATCTGCATGAACTCTTATTTTCGGCGCAAAATTTGTGATATTAAATGCCCAGAAAATCATTTTAATTTTCGCAGCATCCGATTCTTTCAAAAAAGCAGTTGACTCTTGGCTTTCTGCAACAGATAGACTACGTAAAGAAGAATTCGTCCGCTCTCTAGAAGCATACAAATCATTCACTACAGCGTTAGATTTTGGCTGAACAACAATATTTGAACCATATGAGCTAAGCTCTGCGTTAATTTTATCTCCAACATCGTAAACAACACTAAGCATGGCAACACTCACGCATGCGCTTAAGCAAACTACAAGCGCGATTAGAACGCGTTTTTTTAATTGTCGCACAAGAGATCGAGCAACCATGCGTATCATAAACATTTAAAGTTGCTCCTTACTTAAAATGCGAGCTAAGCGCATCTAAATCAGCAGTATGAATAGTGATTTTGCCGTGCGAAGCTTTATACGGGAAAGGAATAGGATTACAGCCACCCTTAAATCCAATTGTCGCTAAGTTAATTGCTACATCGCATTTGCGGCAAATAATTTTACCGTCTTTCTCGTAATATCCTGCATCTCCGCAATTTTCACAAGCATCCAATCCAACTCCGTACGCTCCACCATTCTTTTTAATAATAATAAAGCGCATAATAGTTCCATCTTTCGCTTTGTATTGGAAGCGATGAAGGTGGCCATCAGAAATTTGCACGAAGTTTATAGTTGCAATTCCATCATGCAATTCGTACGGTTCAGGAGGAGTCAAAGTTGGTTTAACATTCATAAGAGATACGCCAAAAGTAAGCGTAAGTATTACAGTAACAGCAGCCAGAAACGCCGCGAGCGCAGACTTTCGAGATTTCCTCTTAAATGCTCGTTTTACGCGCATCTGTGCAGTATTTTCTCCAACTGTTTCCGTCTTAAAACCGATTATGACAGAAGCAGCAGCAGGAATTAAAAACACGCAAATTTGCGCAATAATCATCATGTGAGCATTGTTAATAAGCCAAACAAGCACACTGAAAGAAAAATCATCTATGTAAAGAAGAATACTTCCTTGCATGATTTGCAAAAGTGACGTTACGTGCTGAACAAGCAAAATAATCATGCTAAGCACAATTGCAATTTTGAATGAAATTGCGTTAGACGTAACTCGCAATGAACGCACCATAAGACTTAAACAAATAGCTACAATAACACCAAGAACAAATCCAAGAGCACGAAGTAGCATATCGGAAGTAAAAGGCGGAGTACTTGAATCTACGAAAATCGTAAGCTGCAAAATCACGTCTGGAAGAGCATAAAATACAGTAAATGCTAACGAAACCGCGCCAATCGCATTACTTATATGTATTAGAATAGGGCGCTCACGCCAGTTTTCAACAGTTTTATGTGAGCAAACTACAACAACAATAGCTGCAATATCTATTGGAACTGCAATGCATAATGCAGGCATGTTAATAAAATTGCGCTGATTTATTACTACGCTTGCGCGAAGAATAGCAAAAATAAGTGCAGCAACTGTGCCTAAAGATAATCCATATAATCTCCATCGCGCGCTTATAGGCTTATCTTTTCCTTCTCCAACACTAAGTGAGGAATTTAATCCCATTGTAAGTAAAGCAAGAGGGAGCAGCCCAGGCAGCACTGTAACAAACAGTCTGAGCATAACTCCCTCCTTTGCTATTATTTACGATCTATAATTCAATAATTGCTAACAATATAATTCAATAATTGATGACAATTACCAACTATTGCTTACTGTTACCAATAATTACTAGCAATTAGTAATTATTACTACCATTGACGAGGAGTGTACTTCCAATCATCGAATGTTGCTTTGATTGGCTCAGTCCAGAATCTGCCGGTCACACCTGTAGCAGGATCAACGTGCAACATCCAACCCTTCTTTTCTGGGGATTCAATTGAAAGAACGAGCTTATAGTTACCAGCCTTGTCAAGCTTAACGTTTGCACCATAGTGAGGACCGTCAGAAGCATTCATTTGCATGAAAGTACCTTTACCTGCAGACTCTCCACTAGACTTGTCAACAATCTCATAATTCACAGTCAAATCTGGAATAAACTCGCCTTTACCGTAGCCAAGCTTAGTACCTTCCTTATTCGCGTGAATATCTGCCTCAAGATGGAAACTAGCCTCTGAAGCTTTCAAGCCCATTCCTGCAGGGACCATATCAACTGGTTGGAAATACACTGCACCGATAGTAAGAGGACCAATGTTTTGATCTTGATGAGGTCCAACTGGTACTTCTTCAAAGCCTTTATCTTCACCTTTATCGTCAGCTTTCTGCTCAGAAGACGCTGGCTTATCAGCACTCTTAGCAGAATTACCATTAGAGCCGCAACCGCAAAGCGCGAGCATACCAGCAAGCATTAAAGCTGCGATTGTAATTATCTTGCTATTTTTCATATTTAGCCTTTTCTTTTATTTTTATTTAACCAGCATCTAACCTTTTTATTTAACCTTTAATCGGATAATATTCGGCTGATTTTGATTATTAACTTTCTTATTACTTTCTTATTAACTTTTATTTTCACTATGCGTGTGATTTGCCGATAATGATTCCGTAGCATTTTGCGAAGAAACAACATGTAATGATTTCTCATCGCAAGAAGAACTGCAAGAAGAACCACGTGAAGAATCATCTTCGGACGCCTGTGTTGGATTTTTCTCCACACACTGTTTACGACTGCGCACAATAGAAGCACACAGCAACGCAATAACAACTATTGCGACAATAACTTGTGCAACAATAGTTTCAACATATGGATAGAATCCAAGCCAATCGTTAGTTGGCAAGCCTTGAATATACATACCAGCAAGAGCGTCTCCTTCTATTAACGCATGCACTCCACCACCTGCAAAAATCACCACTAACACAGACATAAGAGCACTTGTTCCTGTGAAAAATGGTCGGATTGGAATGCGTACTGACGCGAAACGAATTAACAAGAATATTACAACTAATACCAATGCAGCAGATACGAATCCTCCCCAAATCGTAGAATCAGCTCCATTTGATACAGCAAAAATTGCTTGATAAAAAATTACAGTTTCTGCTCCTTCTCTAAATACAGCTAGAAAACTAAGCAATGCAAGAGAAATCAGACTACCAGAAGATACAGCAGAAGTAGTTTGCTCACGAATATAAGAGTTCCACGCTTGTACAGAAGATCTAGAAATCATCCAATTACTTGTATAAAGCAACATGAGCATAGCAAACAAAGCCACAACGCCTTCTGTAATTTCCTGCTGTGGACCAGAACCGTTGAATAGCAAGCCAAACAAACCTGCAACTATAAGAGAAGCAACGATACCAGCAATCAAACCTAAATAAATATACTTAACCATATTTTTGTGGCCTGTTTTAATTAAGTAAGCAATAATTGCTGCAACCACCAGTAAAGCTTCTAATCCTTCGCGAAGTAAAATCACGAATGCTTGTCCAAAAGGACTTGTTATGAATTGCATTAAAGAATTAGCGTTAGAAGAAGTACCGCCATCAAGTTTTGCAGAATCTTCTACAAGCATTGCTTTAAGATCTCCAACAACTTTTTTAACTTGATCAACACTAGCGCTACCGTTCATAGATTGTCGGCACTCTTTGAATTGATATTCAACTGTAGAAACGCGACTTCCGCTAATCGCATTCATCACATTTTTTTCAAATCCAAGTTTTTCGTAATACTGATAATATGCATCGTTTATTAAATCTACAGCTTTAGCGACATCAGTTTTGTTGCCTTTTGCATGATTGTAAATTTTTAAAGACTTATCAAGAATAACGTTCATTTCAGACGCAACTTGACTCCAAGTCCTGCCATTTCGACCTAAATTCTTCTTTTTTGCAGCATCAAGTTTTTTACGTTCAGCTTTGATTTGCTCACTCAATTTTTTAGCATAAACATTCGGTTTATCTAGCTTAGGATTCGCATCAAGCTTTTTCGCAGTGTCTAAAATATTTGCATTCAAAGCATTTACGACTAAATCAATCTTAGAACCCTGATTTTGTTGATAAACTAACGTTTGAAGCTGTTGAAATTGATTAGATTGAGATTGTACTTTATCTTGCCCGATTGTATCTCTAACAACTGTAATAAAGTTTGAACCAACATAAACAGAATTATAAGCTGCCTGAAACCTTGTTGAAGCACCAGATATATTTCCGTCTTTGTATTCACTTTTACCTTTGCTTAACTCATTATCAATTGCTTGAGAAACTGAAGTCCAAGTTGCATATGAACCTTCAGAACCTTCAGAACCTTCAGCAAAAGCAAAAGACGAAACGCTGGAACACGCACATAACATTACAGATATGCACAATATAACTAGCGCGAAAACTCCAGAATACCTCTGGCGCGATGTTATTGACGCGCGCATCGCATCTCCTCTCGAAGCTTCCCCTTAAAGCTCGTACAATCTATATCACTCACTCACAAAATTTCTGCGTCTAAAAGCACATACCCCTTATACGCACAGTCCCCAAACTAAACGCACATAATTTATAATATCGACATATCATTGATATTGATATAGCTAGAGAGAAAAAATATAACTAAATTGCAAAATGATAGTGATAATGAGAATTATCTTTCGTAATTGGAATCGTATTGAGAAAAACCAATGATTCCAACAAACTCATTGAACAATTCTCTCATTCTGTCAATAATACGAGTTTTCTTTTGAGCGCGAGCGCGAGCTGCAGAACCAAATCTGCTCATACGCGGCATGAGATCATTAATATCAGTTCCGAGCTCACTAACTTCACCTGCGTTAAAAGACTTATACATGAATCTGCGAGTTTTAGAATCATTCAATCCCTCACTTTGTATCAATTCAGATAAATCATGATCGTATTTTTGCTGAACGTATTCTCTCTATTTCTCACCATTATAATAGACGACATTGCCCGGAAGTTTAATATTTGGTATCCATATTTTTTGATTATTCCATCCTTTTGAACCAGTGACTTTATACATCGTTAGGACAACTCTATCTTTAATAGAGTCACCAATGGCTCGATCATTCGGGGATAAAAGGGTACCAGTACCTTTCCCGATGTCTCTATTTCTACGAACAATCAAAGCGCCTTGCGAAAGCGAATTTTCAGCGATAAAAGTATTAATAAATCCTTCAAAGACGGATTCATTCCAATCATTTTCTTCAGATCCGGTTTGCTGAATAATCTTTTTTATTACATTTAAACTTACGCTATATTCACCATCATCAAAGGTAGACATTATATTATCAAGTGTCTCAACACTCTTATTGGTAGGATAGAAAGGAAAATAATTCACACCTCCCGAATAAACCTTAACCGTTTTATTATCCAATACGTTTTTCCTGGTTGGACGCAAGCCAGTTGGATAGTAAACCTTTATATCATTTCCATTCTTCTTATCCTCTATTTGAGCAATAATATTCTCATTCGTCTTATTGATATCCGAAAAAAGTTTAAATAGCTTCGGTGGCATAAAAACTCTCATCAAATCAGGGTCTCTGTCATATCCAAACATTCTCGAATGTTGCCACATTGTATCTGCCTGAGGATTTTTGGCCACTCTACAATAATAAATTGTTTGAAGTTTCGGGAAAGTAACGCCACGACCCAAACTATTACCACCGACAATAATATTATTACCTTTTTCGTATTGCGTATTTTCAGTATACGAAACACGAGAATTTAGTATGCATATGTTTATTTCATCATTTTCAATTTCTGTTACAATTTCTCTGTAGATCTCTTCAAACCTTACAATATCAACTTTTGTTTGCTGTAAGGAGTTATAGATTTGTAAGAAACTTTCTTTTGTCTCAGATTCTTCGTATGCCCCATTGAGTTCATTAATATAGGTTCCTATTTTTTCAGCAAACTTAGCATGTTCAGATGTTCTAAAGCTTGGATGTATTAGAAAGTTACACACCTCACCACCAGAAAGCTTTATATGTGCTGATGTAATTAAATATATCATCAAAGCCTGTTTTAACCCGTTTTCCGGAAACTCATCATCTGCCAATATTTCTGCCGACTCCGTGTTATCTGTCAAAATGACATGGGAATTTTCATCTTCTCCAAAGAAAAAATCTCCCCCTAAATAACCAATTCCAGGTTTAAAATAATAAATAAAATATGGTTTCCACATACTTTTTTTACTTTGAAGAAGTATAGATTGTGGAGTTCCCGTTACCTCAAGGTATATGCTGCTTGATGTAGTAAGCCTAATATCTTCTAAACACCTATTAATTTTACTTTGCTGATTTTTATTTACTTTAGTATTTAAACTTGCCGCATCTGCCTCATCATCTACAACAAATAAAGGATTTCCAACCACAAACTGTGTAGATGAGAGATTGTTCTTCCATTGTTGAAGTACATTCCCGTTTTTCTTTAGTACAATAACAGCCGGCTTTCTCATATTGTTATTCAAAAACTTAATATAATCATTTTCGTCGCAAACACAAAAATCGCATAAATCTTTTTCAGCTCTTTTAAATGTTTGTTGCTGAAGCATGATGTTATCCGTGGTAAGCAAAATAAATATTCCAAATCCCTCATCTGCAGCAGCACACATCAAACCAAACATATGACTTGTTTTACCACTTTGAACATCACCAAAAAGCAAGCCTACAACATGTTCTGTGTAAGAAAATTCAGTTATATAATTAGGGACTATATCATCAACTGTTTTTTTAATTGCTCGTGCAAGATCTACGCCTTTATTTTCACGGATTCTATTGAAATAATTTTCAAAATATTTTCTCATAGCTTCACCCCAAAATCCAAGTACCACGTATCCGGAATGGTTGTCTTTGTTAAAGTTATTGTATTGCGCCCATACTTTCTCAATGTCTCATTGGTGACAAGAGTCCCAACAGTGAGCGCCCCAGCGTTTTCTAAGCGACCTTTAATCCATTTTCCAAGAATTTTCAAATCGCCTTCCGAACGGAAATTCTTATTGAAATCACCACTTACTTTGCATTTGAATTTCCAACCATCATCCGTTATAACATCAAAAATCGCATTGGGAGTTCTTGATATGGGGTAACCCGGTTGCCCAGCAACTTGTTTCGGAACGATTAACTCAACTTCGTACCAGTGTCTTGGCTTTACTAGTCCGTTCTTTCCTATTCTTCCTTTTCCAAAAAAGACATTAAGGTTGCTTTGAGGTGAATTCTCTGCTCCTTTTATAGGAATCTCAAACGACATATTAGTCAGTGATGATATGCACTCAGCAACCCCTTCATGGTCAATTCTTTTAACATTTTCATGTTCTTCAAGTACAGTATTACTCTCATTAAACTTTTGGATATCACAATCACTCAAATTTGAAGTCGCAGTATTTTTTAGATCTACAATAAATTCATTAATTGCCTTGGCCTGATCCTTATCATCAACTAAAAATGACGTTTCATAAACTCTGCTTCCTCCGTCAACTATGCTTCCGAGATTGTTTGATCCTACAATTCCAGCATAAACACCATTTTCATTGCTATATGAATAAAGCTTTCCATGATATTTAAACGGGGTTACAAGTCGCACCTCTCCTTTGCCATTGTGCATTAAATAATCATTCAACCCTTTTGCAGCGTTATACTGTACATGAGTAAAATTTTCTAAATAGTGCATACCTATCATTAAGTTTACTTGTGATAATTCATCGTTTAATTCCACTATCTTTTGTAACTCTACAAGTGAATCTGAGGTAATATAGCCAACAGCAATATCCAGAGTTTTTGCATCTGCAAGAAGCTGATAAAAAGCATCTATAAAAGACGAACTTATAGTGCGTAGTGGCGGATAATTTGATTGCAATAATTCCATTCGACTTAATCCTCCTAATTCATCTGCTCCGATACGTATTCAAGCCGTTCTTTCACAGACATACTCTTCATATTTTCATATTCTGAATTAAGATCGACATGTTGGTAGTTTCCACTAAACAACGGAAGTAATCTTCTGGCAACTAAATTAACACCTTTTGGTGGAACAGCATTCCCTATTTGACGTCTAACCTCCGTAATATTCCCCTTAAATATAAAGTCATCTGGAAATGACTGTAATCTCGCTCGTTCTCTATTCGTCAATGCTCGTGGTTCAGGATAATGATAGCCCCATGTTCCACCACCACCTGATGCAATTATTGTTTTTGCTGGTTCATTTCTGGTTATTCTTCTATAAACGTGACTAATCATCCCTTTAACATAAAGAGGACTATCTTGTGGTATGTCTGTATAGTTCCCACCCTCTGGAATCAATTCCAGCATCTTTTTTGTTTTTTCCTTTATGTTAATTTTTTCGTTGTTATAGGGGACTTTATCTGCACCTTCTAATGCTTCTCCTGCAGTATAGTACGGTATTTTACCGTTTGGTCCGTGTGTTGGGAGTGGGTGGACAAAATTAAATCCTGTGTCAATACGAATCCCTACAAACAGCACTCGTTCTCTGAACTGTGGAACACCATATTCAGCAAAGTTATAAAGATGTGGTTTAACTACATATCCTGGTGTTATACTTTCAAAGTCTTTTACGATTGTTTCCATAGCTTTACCACCATTTGCAGTTAAAAGACCCTTAACATTTTCAGCTACAAAAGCTTTCGGTTTTTTTGCATCTACAAACTCTGCAAAATTTCTAAAAAGTCCCCCACGTTTTCCATTTAATCCAGGTTGTTTCCAGATTATGGAAAAATCTTGACAAGGAAATCCGCCAAGAACCATATCACATGACGGTATAGTCTTGTCAGTATATGGATTAATTTTTGTAATATCTTTAAGAGTGATTACATTCCCAAAATTAGCGCGAAAAGATTCAACAGCAGCTTCATCGAAATCGTTGGCCCATATTGTCTGATATCCTTCTTCATGAAAGCCAAGATCCAAACCCCCACAGCCAGAAAAAATAGATACTATTGTCGGTTTATATTTCTCCTTTACTCTTGGCATAACAGTAATCACTCCTCATTTTCAACCAGCTCTTTATTAACATCAAAATCTATATTATTGTCAGCACAGTAAGTATCTATGCGTTTCATAGCCCTTAGATTGGGCTTTGCTTTTCCTATTTCCCATCGGTTAACTGTTGCAAATGAAACACCTATTTCTTTTGCGAAATCTTCTTGGGTTAAATTTTGTCAAGCTAACTTTTTTATACTTTCTTGAAATTCCATATATAACCTCGCAAGCGGTATACTAGCATTTATATAACATTTATATGACCTTATACTATACTTCTTGCATTTTAAATCAATGTTTCATTACTATGATCCGCTTTTCTTATCAAAATACCCTTATGACGCATTTCCACTTTGGCCATTTTTCACTTGATATCAAACTGTTGACATACTTTCAAATAACTACTCTTTTGGTTAACTGCACACATTCACTTCGGTTTATATATACGTTTCCATGTAGCAATACGGGATGATTGCCCCTCGTTCGAAAACAAGACACCCCTGCGATAAACAACACACCCCCTTAAATCAAAACAGACACCCCTAAAAAAGAAAAAATCCAGCGTCAATTCACGCCGGACTTGCATTCACGTTCTTCTGTTTCGCAAGACTACAATAAGCCCTTATTTACAGTGTTCTTCTAAGCAGCAGCAACCAATCTTTGTATCATTTCCTGTAAAGTTATCTCATACACGTCCGAAATTCTTGATTTTCCAGTAGTTCCAAGACGCGTGAGCAGCATCGATACTTCTGCAGGCGTAAAGTATTCACCGCCAGACTTTCCAGCGTTAGAAGCGTACAAGCCCATCAAATATTCGTAAGCATCACCAAAAGCCTCAATCACATTGTTGCTTACACTGCCAAGTTTCATCTCACTAATCACTTGCAATAACTTCACAAAACGCTTATTGCGACCTTCAACAGTGTCTGCAAGCTTAATGTTATTCACATCATAATCTGAGAATAATCCCTTAAAATCACCAGACGAATCAGTGCCTTGAGAAGAAGCTTCAATATTGCGGAACACGCGACTCAAAGTTTCGTTTAGATTACTATCTTGAGGAGCACGCTTCAACACATTACAAAACAGTTCGCTAGGAAGTATAAAGAAACCTTTAGCAGAAATCATTTCGCTTCGAATAGACTCAGCATCTTCATCACTTATTTTCGCATAATCAAAGTTTGGATCTCCGCCTTCAGATTCATGCTCGTTTTTATTGATATAATCGCATAAATTTTCGGAGATGTAGCGATAAAACATAGTGCACAATACGTATGCTTTGAAGTCCCAGCCATCAACGGAACCTCGCAAATCATCAGCAATTTTCCAAATCGTGCGATGCAGCTCAGCGCGTTCTTCTTCTTTGCGAGTGTCCATTTTACTACTCCCCATTTGTGCAAACGTATACGCAATAATTAACATACGCAATAATTAACTAAGCGTTCTTTAATATTCTACTGTAAGCGCGCACAATAAACATTGCTAAACAATTCAGCATAACTAAACATAATTTTCTTCACTCAAGTATTTCATTCGCTTTTTTAGAAAGCGCATACCGAATAGGGCGCTCACCCACCGAATCAACCATTTCAAGCTCAATCAAACCGTTAAGCGCGCTAACAATCTTGTTTGCGATATTTTGTTTGCGCAATTTGGCTTATATACAAATAACGCATTTATTACAAAATGATTGCTTAGCTAACGTAACAATCTATTCTATACCGACATTTTGCCAAAATGAAGGCATAGCGTGCAAAAAATATTCATCTATACTGACATTTTTGCAAAACAGCACACAAATCCCACTTCGCAAATTTGAAAATTTTTTAATTTTGCGAAATGAGTGGATATTCATACAAGCCGCAGAATGTAATAAACACAAACCACTTCGCAACGCTACTTAAGCAGCCAATCAACGATGTTTTCGACACGAATTCCATCGTAATCATCATCTAAAGCCTTACTCAAAGTAATAACCAGCTTCTCATAATTATTCTGAATCTTGCGAAGCGGCTTTAACTCTCGCTCACGCACAGACTCATCCATCATGCTTTCAGTTACTTGAATATAAAGCTTTTCGGAAGAAGAAGTAGCAACAAAATCCACCTCCAAATTATCTATTTTGCCAATAGCAACATCATATCCGCGCCTTAAAAGCTCAAAGAACACAACATTTTCTAGCGCATGCCCTCTATCTCTATCCCTAAACCCGAGCAAATAATTACGCAACCCAATGTCAACAACGTAATATTTGCCAAGAGTGCGCAAATAATCCTTTCCTTTAATATCAAAGCGCTTAACATCGTAAAACATGTAAGATTCTTTTAACGCACCAATGTAAGCGGATATGGTTTGGGTTGCAGGTTTAGTGCCACGTACGCGCAAACCGCGAGAATTACTATCCGAAGAGTCAAAAATATTTTCCGAAGAAAGCGTATTGCACATAGAATTTAAAGACGTATTGTTCCCAATATTATCCGCCAAAAACATAATGATTTTTCTAAGAAGGTCTGCGTCTGTAATCTGTCTCTGCCCGCGACGCTTTGCGCGCTCGAGTATATCGCGAACTACTACAGTGGAATAAATTCCATCCAACAAAATCATTGCACTACTCTGATCAAAACCTGATTCTAAAGCAATATCGCAAATTGCAGGCATACCACCGTAACGCATATAAGCTGCAAACAAGTCAACAAGCTCTACACTATTACCATTCTTACTCACCGCTCTTTTTTTCAAATCGCCAAGCGGAGACTTATATTCTTCAATCGAATAATTCTGAAAATCAACGAACTCTTTGAACGAAAGCGGATACATTTTCACTTCCACATACCGCCCAGACAAATACGTTGAGTACTCCGAAGAAAGCAGATACGCATTAGAGCCAGTTATGTAAATATCACAATCAAAATCTACGCGAAACGAGTTAATTGCATCTTCCCAACGATCTATACGCTGTAGCTCATCAAAGAAAAGATACGTTTTTTTAGGAGGCTTAATACCAGAGGATTCAATCTTGCTTTTAACGTAATTGTACAAGTCTTTGTAGCTCATATCTTGAAACTCGAGTGACTCAAAGTTTATAGATATAATTTGATTTTGCTCAACTCCTGAATTAAGCAGGTACGATTGCATGAGTTTAAGCAGAGTTGACTTACCGCAGCGACGAATGCCGGTCACGACTTTTACAGGCTCTGTATCTTTGAAAGCTATAAGTTGATTAAGATAAATATCGCGATTTTTAATATTTTTGCCGACTATTGAATGGCGATTACTGCGCATCGAAATATTCGCGCTTCCAAGTAACTGATTTTGCGAATTTACCATAATAAGCCTCGACTCCACCTAAAAAATAGCAATTCTTAAAACAATGCTTATCTTGATTGCAAAGTCACAAAATTGCAAAATTATGGAATTGCAAGATTGCAAAATTACAAACTTTATGAGTTTTACAATCTTACGAATCTTATAAATATTATGACCTAAACTTTTATTTTCCACAAGTTTAAGTCATCAATAACCCAAACTTTTATTTTCCACAAGTTTAAGTCATCAATAACCTAACTTTGAGTCAAATCATTGCAAAGCGTGATAACGCATTAAGCAATGAGGCGATTAGATAGCATTATTAACTAAAAAAGTGTGCTGGGAATGCGCGCGTTTTTTTAACCGTGCAATTTGGCAGTATTACAGCAAACTCAGCTCTTGTAGTTTGCGCGATTTTTTGCAAATCATTTTCGGACGAAATAAATAAAGCTGTTGCGAGCGCATCCGCATAAGCAGTTGGATACTTACATGATTTTTCTGAAACATACGACCAGCTAGCTACGAGTTTTCCAGATGGGATACCGTCAATCGCGTTTAGAATATGATGCACTAGCAGACTTTCATTACAATATGTAACGTTCCAACGTTTTCTAGCAATAGAGGATGCACACACAGATCCACTTTTTACATGCGCTACTCCAACAGCTTGTGTTGTATCAAAAGGATTTTCAAGAGCAACTTTTAATTCTTGATTTTCATCTCTTAAACTCACTCGCATATCTCCGCCGGCATCAATCAGCACATCTGCTTTATTTTGCAACGATTCTAAAATCATGCTCATAATTAAATCCACTAAATACCCTTTGCCGATTGCTCCAAAATCTAGCTGTATAGGATGATCTATTTTAAGAGTAGTGCTATTTTTATCTCGAAAGATATTCGACCATTTCATAGGTGATACGCGCTTATAATTATCCCAATTATGCCAATCAGCTACGCGAGATACACCAGATGCACAAGATACACAAGATACACCAGCAGAATCTGCTTTAGCGCGCATATCACATTTATTTCGTGAAGTTTCAGGAAGAAATTGCACTGAATTATCGTAACCGAGTTCTAACAAATCAGCGCCAACACAAGCATCAAAAGTTCCGTTAGTTGCATCATAAAAATCATCGTAAAGATTAAATAATTCTAATGCCCAACACGGGAATCTAAACTCTCCACCATTTTTTGATTTTGCAATGGAAGATATAATCGAATCCTCACGAAACCTAGAGAACACGCGCTCATAATCGTCAATAAACAATCGCAGTTTATGCTGCAAGCTTGGGTTAATAGGCTCAGTACTATATAAAATAATCCCCGCACCAAGCGCTCGTTCAAACGCAATAACATGATTGAACTTAGCAGAATGCGCAAACTCCGTCATACTATCCCAAACTCCTAACGTATTAACTAAGCCACACACTTAAGCAAATTCATATACATAATTACGCGCATAGAAATAAATTACAATACTTAAACAAAATTCCAAACTCAATTAAATTCCAACACTTAAACAAACTTATGCACTTAATTAAAACACTAAACTTTAATCTATATAACTACTTAATAATAACTATAGTTTAATAATCTAACCTATATTGCAATGAAACATCCAACTATTTATATATGTAAAACATCACATATTGATACACGCAAAACATATTGTTTTACACATAAAACAAACATATAAAAAGAAGACTCCAACCAACAAGTTGAAGTCTTCTAATATTTAAAATTGCGATAGCGTTTATAACTGCATCACTACGAGAATAGCAGCCAACGCAATATACACAATTATTCTATTTTTTTGAAAAAGATATAACTAATTATTTCTTCTAATAGCATTTTTATTCAAAATAACTAATCCAGCAATCATGCAGCACAGAGCAGCTAACACAATAAACACAAAAACAGTAGAATCTCCAGTTTTTGTCAAATACGATTTTTTGTATTTAGAAGACTTAGATGTATCTGTTTTATTTTGTTTATTGTTTTGCAAATTATATCCAGCTTCATTAGAAGATTGGCAAGAGTTTTTATCGTTGCAACAAATCTTGCAATTATCAGTGCAATTTTTACCGTCTAAACCATTTTCTCCTTGCGGACCTTGAAGACCCTGAAGACCTTGTAAGCCCTGCTCGCCTTTTTCACCAGGATCACCCTTGTCACCCTTTTCTCCAGGATCGCCCTTGTCACCTTTATCACCTTTATCACCTTTTAGAACACCTAAATCAAGATCTTTACCAGTTCCATCAGCGAAAGTAATATGTAATTTTTTCTTATCGCCATCCTGCTTAACCTCTATGTTTACTACAGGAACCGGGTGATCTATTTTAAATTTGAATATATAAATAGTGTTATTAGATCCGCCATATAAAACATAGAATTTGTAATCGCCATTTTTAAATGATGCAGAATTTATTCCAACACTATTTCCAGAGGCACTACCTTTTGTAATTTTACCAGATGAATCCTCTATATTGTAGTTAATCCAGGTCAATGTACCTTTTTTAATTTCGAATCGGCTAGGATTTACACACACATTATTTTCAACTTTTTCGCAAGTAAAATGACCTATTTGTTCATTACCAATTCCATCTACATTTTTCCTAGTATAGTTATCTGCAAAAGCAGGACTTATTCCAACAGTTAAAGAAATCAACACTAATGCAACAGACAATATAGATGAAATTAAACTTACTCTCTTACTCATCTTTTGACCTCACTACTATGATATTCAAAAAACATGCAGCGGCAGGTTAAAAAAAAAAACGTAAAAAGTCAATAACGCTTTATGTATCTTCACGTTTTATACACATTCTTATACATATTTCATATATACATGTGTACGATTTATTTAAATAAATTCAATATTTTTGCCGTAATTTTTTAAAAACAGACACTCAATATTGCCAATACTTAAACAAAATTCCAAACAATTCCAACACTATTAAGTAAGTGATGACGATCATAAGCTCAACGTAAATGATTATTCTTAACTGCTTTAGCTAGATCACGATTCTGCCAACGCTGATGCAATGCACAATAGCCACCAAAAAGCACAAGCCAAATAAGTCCGCCGATTGCAGATCCGCGAGTATCGTCACTAATAAACAGCGTTATATAAACAAACGCAAAGAACGCAATCGTCAAAGAATCAAGCAACTTATAGTGCGGCATCAAGAAACCATTCTTCATAAAATCAGGGGATTTACGATACTTCATATGAGTCACCATAATCAAAATGTAAATCATGATTATTACAGCAGAAGAAGCAGAAGCAAACATTATAAACGCTCCGTGAACTCCTGGAATAGAATTTATAACAGGAGAAAGCAAAATTAAAGCAGAAGAGAATAATATTGCGCGAGCCGGAACCTTAGTTTTAGAAACTTTACTAAGCTTAGAAAGCAGTTGCGTTTGCGATTCTAACGCAATCTGATACATATGACGACCAGCAGAGTAAAGCAAAGAGTTAAGCGCAGAAGCAGCAGCAGTAATAACCACAAAGAAAACAAGCGCAGAAGCCCAATGTATTCCAGCATACTGGAACACCATAATGAATGGTGACATAAAAGTGCCTTCTGCATTCGTTGCCTTAAAACGCTGCCATGGAACAATAAGCATAATTGCCACTAGAGCACCAACGTAAAAAACAAGAATACGCGTGATTATCTCGTTTATAGCTTTAGGCAAAACTTTACGAGGATTCTTAGTTTCAGAAACAGTCACGCCTACAAACTCAATAAGCTGATACGCATAGAACACCATTTGGAAGCTCATTAAGAACGCAACCCATCCATTTGGCATAAGCGAAAAATTATTGAAAATATTATCTAAACCAACATGACCAGCAGGATTTATAACGCCACCGTGAATCTTTGTTGCAGGATAATGGTACCCAATTACAACCATCACAATTGCAGTAGCTATAAGTGCCACTATAAGCGTGATTTTAATCATTGAGAACCAAAATTCTGTTTCACCAAATAGTTTCACAGCTATTAAGTTAATAGAAACTAAAATTGCCAAAAATGCGACTTCTATTAACCATTTCCAATTACTCACATCAATATTAAAAGTTTGGAAAAATGTTACGCAATATGTACTAACAGCTGTGATTTCGCTCATTCCAATTAGTACTAACACCATCCAATACGACCATCCAGCAAAATTACCCCATCCTTTTCCAAGATGACGCGTAATAAAACTGATGAAAGTGTGCTGATTAGGATCTTTATACATAAGCTCGCCGATGGCACGCATCAGCAAGAACATAATAAAACCAACAATAATATAAACAAATACAATACTTGGACCTGTTAAACTAATGGATTTTCCAGAGCCAAGGAATAAGCCAGTACCAATCGTGCCACCTATAGCAATAAATTGCACATGGCGCTTTGTAAGACTTCGCTCCATTTTGTTACTAGATTCATCACTTACGGATTCATCGCTTGCGGATTCGCTAGAAGATCTATAAGAACTAGATGAAGTATCAGACAAATTATTAGATGAAGTACCAGATAGAGTATTAGATGGAATATTATTTGTTTGCACGGCAGAAGATTCCATATTGTTAGAACCATCTTTTAAGCCACTATCGACCATACCGCTCATCAGCATAACTCCATTCTTTATTTACTCACGAAATTTTAATTTTATCGTCACCCTTAACTATTTTCTAAGAATATTCACTAAGACTTTTTGATAAAACTTCCAACAAAGACTTTTTACAAGACTTTTTACAAGACTTCTAAGAACTGGACTATTCGTCAAAACCATCCACCAACTCAAAACCAATCACTCAACACTTTTAAGCGAACTAACTGGATCAATTCGATCTAAAGCAGGATTAGTTGACAATTGAACTATTAAAGCGAATACAAGCGTAGCAAATCCTGCAATAAAGTAACTCAATGCAGATACTTCAACTTCAAAATACAAAGACGGCATACGTAAAGCACTAGTAAGCAAACTTGCAATAACTCTGCCTAAAGGCAAACCGACTAAAATTCCAATAATAGTTAAAGTAAGCATCTCTTTATGCACATAAGCATGCACTTCTCGCTTATAAAAACCTAGAACTTTTAAAGTTGCCATTTCACGAGTACGTTCAGAAATATTAGTACTTGCAAGCGTAAACAACACAGCTAAAGCTAAACCAGCAGCAAGTGTAACTATAAGACCAACTACAGCATTCATTAAATCAAAACTAAAATCACGCTTCATTCTAGTAATATTCATTACTGAAAGAACACCATCAAAATCAGCAAACTTTTCAGCATATTTTATTTTCATATCGTCATCTCCGCGCAAACGAAGAAGAAAAGCATTTTGATTTAATTTCTCACTATCTTTAACTCCAAATATGCGCTTGTAACAATTAGAAGTCATATACAAGTTAGAACCAATAAGATTACGAACAATAGCTCTCACTGGCACTTTTGCACGCTTAAGAGAAACATTAGTTATAGAAATAACGCTGCCGCGAGAAATATCTAATGAAGCTGCAGCACTTTGAGAAAGTAATGGAGCATCATCGTTAAGCTCAATATTTTTCAAATTATTATCAACATCTTGCAACTTCACTATTTTAGACAAAGTATTTACATCTTTGACTACAATCATTTGAACGCTCTCAGAATCTTCAACACCACGATTCTTAGATTTATCATTTGACTTATCAGAATACGATTTAGAAATTTCTCCAGAACTCACGTACGCTGGAAGCATAGTTTCAATAAGATTTTTAGAATAATCTTCATCGACTATTTTCTTCATATTTGTAAATGAATCCGGAGCAGAAATAGAAATCATATCATACTTGTAGATTCCATCATATTGTCTAATACCTAAAGTCGCTACAGTATCATTCAAAGCTAAAGCACACAATATGAGTGCAGTGCAACCTGCAACTCCTCCAATAGTCATGCATAAGCGACCTTTAAAACGAGCCAAATTGCGTATAGCTACTTTATTTAAGAAACTAAGTCGATTCCATATGAATGGCAATCTTTCAAGTAATACGCGAGCGCCAGCTTTTGGCGATTTAGGACGCAATAAAGACGCTGGAACTTGCTTTGTTTCTCTCCAACTCACAATTATTGTGCATATTGCAACAGGCACAACAAACGCGAGCACACACAAAGATCCATATAACCAATCGTATCTGAGAGTTACTCCCGGAACTGTATACAAGCCACGCAAAATTTTAAGCAATAACGATGGTATAGCCAAAAAGCCCACAATATCGCCAATCCCACCGCCTATAAAGCAAGCAAAAATAGCGAAGAAAGCGTGCCTGGTAACAGCAGCTGACCGTCCGTATCCCAAACTTAAATAAGTGCCAATCAATCCTCGCTCTTCTTCAACCATTCGAGCCATAGCAGTTAAGCTCATCATCATAGCAACTACGAGAAAAACAGCAGGGAAAGCGTAACCGAGAGATTGTATTGATGCCACATCGGATCTCAAACTTGCATAACTACCATTCGATATTCGAGTAATAATATGCCATCTGGCTTGAGGTACTCTTTTTTCTACTTCTTTTTTAATATTTTCACGAATCTGATTACGACTATTTTCAATTATTGAATGAGGTGCGTTTTTAAGAGCCGGAATTTTAGCTATAGCTTTATTCACTTCCGCATCCGTATACTCATCAATTACTTGCTTGCGGCGCGCGCTTTCACGCTTTGTTTTCACAAAATCGTTGATCTGCTCAGATGCCTTTTCAACAATATTCCTATAAGATTGCGAAAAAGTATTAACTTTGTGAGATTCATTTAATTTCACAAATATTGACGTATACACACAATCCTTCGAATCTTTAGGCACATTATACGTAAAAACTTTATACCTTGAAGTTACAGAGCCACGAAAAGCTTTAGATTGATATCCGTTTGGATTATTCAAATCATCACTATCAAGAACGCTGCCTACAATACGCAACTTGTAATTTTCAGAAGATTTTTCATCCTTTTTTATATTCACTTTGATCATATTGCCAATATGCAATCCGCTATCATGCAAAAAACGTTGCGTCACAACAGCTTCAAAATCGCCTTTAGGCATATTCCCTTGTAACAAATGCAAGCGATTCATATTTTTATTAGCGTGATTATATTGAATAAGATTCGTTGCATACAAAGAAGTTTCATCATGCAGCGGAAAAGTAGTAGCTTTCCAAGATTTTTCTGTATCTACTTCTTTTACACTAGGCAATTTACTAACTGAATCAACATCTTCTTTCGTTAATCCTAATGTAGACACAATCTGTAAATCATAAGAATTAAGCTTGTTATACATATCGTTAGCGCCAAGAAGCATATCGTTGCACCCAGCATAGATGCCAGTCATAACAGCAACGCCGAGCATAGCTATAACAGCAAGCACGCAAAATCTCCGCCACTCGTGCAACCACATACGAACAGCGCTAATAAAGACTATTGGTAAAATCGAGTGAGTTCTTTTATTTTTATTAGATTTTTTACATTCACTTTTATTAGATTTTTTACATTCACTTTCGCGACTTGTGATCTTATCTTCTGATTTCTGATTTCGTTGACTCTCGCTACACATTGCATATCACCACTCAATATCTGCAATTGCAGTAGGATTTTCTTGCACAGTTTCACTTATTACTTTTCCAGAACGAAAACGCACGACTTTATGCGCCATCGGTGCAATTGCAGCATTATGCGTAATAATCAACACAGTCATGCCTTCTGTTTTGCAAATATCTTGCAATAATTGCAAAACTGCTTTACCTGTTTCATAGTCTAAAGCGCCAGTAGGTTCATCGCACAACAACAGTTTAGGCTTCTTTGCTAAAGCGCGAGCGATAGATACTCGCTGCTGTTCGCCACCCGAAAGTTGAGAAGGAAAATTATTAAGTCTATTTTCCAAACCAACATCAATAAGAGTTTGAGCTGGATCAAAATGATTCGCACAAATTTGAGATGCTAGTTCAACATTTTCCAAAGCAGTCAAGTTTGGAACAAGATTATAAAATTGAAAAACAAATCCTATATCTTCACGACGATACTTAACTAAACCTCTAGCGTCGAGCTTAGTTATATCGCGATCGCCAACCATAACTTTACCGCTTGTTGCAGTATCCATTCCACCTAAAATATTTAGTGCAGTAGTTTTGCCAGCGCCTGATGCCCCAAGTATTACAGTAAGCTGACCTGCTTCAGCTGTAAAACTAGCATCGTCAAGAGCACGAACAGCACTAGAACCAGATGGATACTCCTTAACAACATGATCAAACGTTATATAAGACAATCTACCCTCGCTACTATTTAGTTATAAGTTATAAGTTATAAGTTATAAGTTTCAGTTTCAATTTCAGTTTAAGTTTCAATAATTTGAAAACATATTTTGCGAACAGTCAACCCACTACAATATTACTAAAATTATTGCACAAACACACTATTATAAGAATCAAAAATACTAATAAACAGTATGTAAACAGTATGAATTGCAATACTTTTAACGGAAAAGTGAAACTCCTCTGCGAGCCATGCAATAAGCATTACCAAGCCAAGTATGACGAGAGTTAGGCCACACAGCGCCCAATCGTGGAGCACCTTGACTCATCCAAATACTAGGAACACGACCATCTGTGCTTCTAGATCCTAAAAGATTAAAACCACTTTTATCTTCTAGCCAATCCGGATGCTGCGTAACAATTGCCAATCCTTCTTCAAGAGTAAGTGGCAAACGCTCATCCGAATCAATAAGTTTACGAGCTACATCTGGCTCTCTGTTCACATAAGAAGTACCAACATGCGGATCAATAGCAACATAAAACGGCCCTTCAGGAGGCTCAAATCCATCATGAGGTAGAAAACTAGCAATATCTCGAGGAGGCATAGTTGTAAAGCCTGCCATTCGATCAATACTTGTTCTAGAAATTAGCGATTCTGGAGAAACCAGTTCACGAGTAGGGACTAAAAGTATATTAGTTCCTAAATCACTTCGCTCAAGCGCACGCAACAAAGGTTGAGCTAGAGCACTAAAAGCAGCAGCACTGATATCTGCAACATCCGGATATCCAAGTGCCACTATTCGATCAAGCTGCTGCTGTATTTCTTCAGATGCTATTGACATAATTTACAGTTTACGCAAAATCTTTCACAATCGCGAGGCAAAAAATCTCATCAATCTATAAAATTGCGTTTCTTAGCAACAATTTCCGCCAATTGAACAGCATTCAAAGCAGCGCCTTTACGCAAATTATCGTTAGTAATAAACATAGCTAATCCGCGTTTTCCTTCTACAGCTTGATCTTGACGAATTCGCCCAACATAACTTGCAGATTTCCCAGCAGCCAATTGTGAAGTAGGAATATCGTTAAGCTCAACTCCAGATGCATCTTTCAAAACTTCACGAGCCATATCGGGTGTCACATTATGCTCAAACTCAGCATTAACGCTCATACCGTGCCCTGTAAATACTCCAACGCGCACGCACGTGCAAGACGCAACTAGTTTTGGTAAGTGTAAGATTTTGCGACTTTCATTACGCAACTTTTGCTCTTCATCTGTTTCTTCTGAACCATCATCAACTATTGCACCAATAAACGGAACTACATTAAATGCAATTGTTCGAACGACTTTATTAGGCTCTGGGAACTCAATCGCACTTCCATCAAAAACTAATTTATCTGCACCTTGATCTAATGCAGCTTGAGCTTCATTCATCAATTGCAATACGCCAGCGCGACCTGCGCCTGAAACAGCTTGATAGGAAGACACTATTAAACGCTTCAAACCAAAAGAATCAGAAAGTGGCTTCAACACGGGCATTAAAGCCATAGTTGTGCAATTAGGATTTGCGACTATCCCATTTTCAATCGTATCTAAATCTTCAGGATTTACTTCAGCAACTACCAAAGGAACATCATTATGCATACGCCATTGAGAAGAATTATCTATTACAATTGCACCAGCTTTAGCGAATTTAGGTGCCCAAATTTTTGAAGTGCCACCACCTGCAGAGAAAATAGCAATATCAATTCCACTCAAATCTGCTTTCTCTACGTCTTCTACAACAACATCTTTGCCACGATATTTCAAAACCGTGCCTGCAGAATGCGCAGAAGCAATAAAACGCAAATCTTTTATAAGAAAATCACGCTCGTCAAGCACACGACGCATTACCATACCAACTTGACCGGTAGCACCCAATATCGCTAGATTAACGCCCGTTTCATTGATAATCGTCATCTTACTTCTCCTTATATTCTTTCTCTTTTAATAATGATTATGCAAATAATTTACGGCAATATATTGAAATTCACGAAAATATTAACGGCCACTTCCACCATAAACAACAGCTTCAATTTGATTAGCATCCAAACCGTATGCCGTATGCAAAGCACGAACTGCTTCATCTAATTGATCAACAGGAACAAGTGCAGCAATGCGAATTTCTGAAGTAGAAATCATAAGCGTATTTATTCCACTCTCACTCAATGCTGTAAAGAACGTGGCAGCAAGACCGGAATGAGTTTTCATTCCAACGCCAACAACTGCAACTTTGCCAACAGTAGGATCAACATCCATAGAAGTGAATTTAAGATCATCACGAGCTGCTTGTAAAACACTACGAACCGCTTCAAGAGATGAGCTAGGCGCAGAAAGAGAAATATCAGCTGTTCCTGTAGATGC
The DNA here is from genome assembly GCF_947280595.1 of uncultured Gardnerella sp. Classification (NCBI taxonomy): domain Bacteria; kingdom Bacillati; phylum Actinomycetota; class Actinomycetes; order Bifidobacteriales; family Bifidobacteriaceae; genus Gardnerella; species uncultured Gardnerella sp. Next base: position 33,446 of record NZ_CAMYOS010000002.1, read on the forward strand.
GCTTGCTTGAGCAATCATATCAATATTCGCATTCGCTTTTGCAAGAGTTGTAAACACTTTTGCAGCCATTCCAGGAACATCAGGAATACCACGAACTGTAATCATAGATTCACTTCGATCGTGAGCAACCCCCGAAATAATAGGCGTTTCAACTCCCAAATCTGGAAATAAATCGCCCATAGTAGAACGAATATCCTGATTTACCATTATTACCGTCCTTATATTTAATTTCTCTTAATGTTATCAATTATTTTTATTCAAATTAGGCAAATTATTTAAATCAACATTATTAGGAACAATCAGAGTGCCATTTCTATGCGAGAACGAACTCCTAACATGAAGAGGCATGCCAAATCGCTGAGCATACTCTACACAGCGCAATGCAAGCACACGAGAACCACAAGAAGACATTTCTAACATGGAATCATAATCAATAACAGGAATACGTTTAGCAGTTGGAACAATACGAGGATCTGCTGTAAAAACGCCATCAACATCCGTATAAATTTCGCAAATATCAGCGCCTAAAGCAACAGCAAGCGCAACAGCAGATGTATCTGATCCACCTCGTCCAAGAGTAGTATCATCACCAACTTCACTAATTCCTTGAAATCCAGCAACAATCGCCACACTACCTTTACTTAACGCTCTTCGTACGCGATCTGGTTTTACTGCACGTATATGAGCAGCACCATATTGAGTATCTGTTATAAACCCTGCTTGAGAACCTGTGAAAGAGTAAGCATGAGAACCTTGCGCGTGTATTGCCATAGCAAGTAAACTCATAGAAATTCTTTCGCCTGCTGTCATAAGCATATCCATTTCGCGTGCAGGCGGATGAGCATTAACACTTAACGCTTGATCAATTAAATCGTCTGTTGTATCTCCCATTGCTGAAACAACAACTGCAACATCATGTCCTTCAGATTTAGTGTCGAGAATACGTTTAGCCACTCTTTTTATGGCATCAGTATCTGCCACGGAAGATCCACCATATTTTTGTACGATAAGTGCCAATTTTTAACTCCTTGACCTTTACGCCTGCAAAATACAATACATCAAGCATTTTGAAACGACTCTTTGATAGTCAGACTACCAACAATGCTCTATTTATTTTTCTAAAAATAAATACTTTATTTAATAAATTTCTAAAAATAACTAGGAAAGCCAACTAAAGATATAACTATAAAAAGAAAAATATAAAAACTATAAGAAAACTATAAAAAGAAATAGAAAACTAGAAAGAGATGACTAGAAAAAACAGTTGCACAAACAAAAAACATACAGTCGCACAAACAATCACACAATCACACAATCAATCAAACAGATTGTCTACCTGCAAAAGCGCGAGACAAAGTTATTTCATCTGCGTATTCTAAATCTCCACCAACAGGCAAACCACTTGCAAGCCTAGTAACACTTATTCCAAGCGGATCAAGCAATCTAGCTAAATATGTAACTGTAGCTTCGCCTTCAATATTTGGATCTAAAGCCAAAATAACTTCTTTAACACTAGGATCTTTAAGTCGTTCTAGCAATTGCGTAATATTCAAATCAGCAGGTCCAACATTTGCCATTGGATTTATTGCTCCGCCTAACACATGATAAACTCCAGAATACTCATGCGTACGCTCGATACTCATAATATCTTTTGGCTCTTCAACAACGCAAATTTTCGTATGATCTCTACGCGGATCTTCACATATCATGCAAGGACTTTTCTCACACACATTTCCACAAACATCGCAAAATCGCACACTTTGCTTTACATCATCAATTGCTTCAATTAAAGCTTGCACTTCGGAATCTGGTTCAGAAAGTATATAAAATGCTATTCTTTGAGCGCCTTTAGGACCGATTCCCGGCAAATGCGAAAAAGCGTCTATAAGACGACCAATCGCGCCATCATAAGACGATGCATTGCGCAATTTTATTTCTCCTTAGAACGATTATTTTTGGAGGATTTCTTTTTAAGAAGATTTATTGGATTCTGCGAATCTTCAGAAGAAAATTCACGAACTTCTTTAACTTCAAACATTTTTTCTATTCCCTCTTCATCAATTCCAGAAACGCTTTCCAATTGACGATCTTCTAATGAATATTCGTATAAATCATCTAAAGAAGAACTTGAATTTTGATTAACTGTATTAGACGAATCCGATTCTGAAGATTTTGAAGACTTTAAGGATTCTGTAGACTCTTTAGACTCTGCAGAGTATGCAGCGTATGCAGAGTCTTTCCCAATAGAATCACCAAACTTCATGTTTTTTCTATAGTTATTGCTATTTTCGCGATTCGCACTATTTTCGGCATTATCGCTTATGACGCGAGTTTCGCGGCTTTCGTGATAATTATCCTCGCGAGAATAATTACTCTCCCGAGAATAATTGTTATTATTTAAATCTTCATTACTTGAGACGTTATATGCATTATCATGATTCACGTTATTTACAGTATTTACGCCCAATACAGGCATAGATGAAACATTCTCCCAAGCATCATTTGAATCTAATATAGTTCTAATTTCTGCAGTATTATTAGATTCCGCCGATGCTGCATAGCCATCAGCGCTATGAAAATTTGATTCCAACTTTTCATCTTTTTGCTTAGTGTTATCGTGAACACTAAGAGATGAGGATCCAAATCCTGTAACAGAGCCAGCTCTACGCATAAGCACTTCGCGCTTAACTTGACTGAGTCTTTCTGAAGACATCTTAGTTACAACTTCTACAGTTTCTCCATCAGATGTAACAGAATCTGGAGCAATCATGCAATTTTCACCAAACTCGCGTTTAACAGCATTCATTACAACAACGGGAACTTTTTGACCTTCATAAGGGTCAGTCGTACATATAGCGAGCGCAAAAGCATATTGACTTATAGGCTTATTAAATGTCAATACAAGTCTTTGCTTGTTATTAGCAGATTGCACAAGACGAACTTTAGTAACAAAATCCCTAGATACGTATTCTTTTACATCTTCAGGTAAAGATGAAACAACGTTATCCCACATCTCATCTGTACTTAATTGTTTCTTGGAAGGTTGAGTTGAAGAAACTTTAGGCTCAGACGCAATTTGTTTCCGCTGCTTTTGGACGAATCCACTTGGCTTTTTCTCCTGAATTTTATGCGAGTCTTTAGAGGATGAAAGACGATCTTCTTTTTCGCACAACAACCGCGACATAAGAATTTCCAAATTCATACGAGGAGAAACAGCACTTGACATTTCACTTAATGCAGAATTAGTCATTTGCGCCATTCGAGATAAATCAACAAGATCTAATTTTTCAGATTGGCGCTTTAATTGCGTCAATTCATCAGGCGCTAAATCATTCAACAATGAAGAAGTAGCTTTTACTCCAGCAGAAACTACAAGTAGCAAATCGCGCATTCTCCCTAGCAAATCTTCCACAAATTTACGAGAATCAAATCCGCTAACAATTACTCTACTTACTAAATCATAAAGTTTCGCACCATCATGATCTATTAAAGCATCTATTACTTCACCAATAAGTGAGCTAGGAGTAAAACCTAATAGTGCAACAGCAGAATCCAATGAAATTTTTCCATCTACCGCGCATAACATAAGCTGATCTAGAATCGAAAGAGTATCTCGCATAGATCCTCCACCTGCTCGCATAGCTAGACGCAATACTCCAGGCTCTGATTCTATTTTCTCTTTCTTGCAAATTTCTTCCAAATAAGGACCCATTATCTCCGGAGGAACTAGCCTAAAAGGATAATGATGCGTACGAGAACGTATAGTACCAATAACTTTATCTGGCTCAGTAGTTGCAAATATAAACATAACATGCTCAGGAGGCTCTTCAACAATCTTAAGTAGAGCGTTAAAACCTTGCGGAGTGACCATATGAGCTTCATCGAGTATAAAAATTTTATATCTATCTCTTGCTGGAGCAAAACCTGCACGTTCACGCAATTCACGAGCATCATCAACACCGTTGTGGCTTGCAGCATCGATTTCTACAACATCTACAGACCCAGATCCGCCAGTAGCTAAATCTTTACAACTCTGGCATTCTCCACAAGGATGAGATGTAGGACCTTTTTCGCAATTTATGCAACGAGCCAAGATTCGAGCGGAGCTTGTTTTTCCACATCCTCTCGGACCTGAAAACAAATATGCATGCGTAATTTTCCCTTGATCAAGCGCTCTACACAATGGAATAGTAACTTGATCTTGCCCTATAAGACCATCAAATGTGTCTGGACGATACCGTCTATACAATGCAAGAGCCATAACTAACCTACCGCCACCTGACTTTTAATAACCTACAACTATTCAAGACTAGCAGAATCCACCACCGTAAAACTCGTATGAAAATCAGAGTCTAAACAGAATCCAATCAGAATTTTAGATATCAACTCGACTAATCATCACATGAAACTAATCCAGCTTTTACTGTATCAACAATTTTAGGTATAAACGGTATTTTAGTTTGTACACTCACAGTTATTGTCACATCATCATTTTCAGATTTACAAGATTCCATAGTTACATTATTCGCATTAACAATATTTTTAACAACATCGCACGCACCGCCTTCTAACTTTTGCAATACTTTTACTCCAGATAACACTGCAGAGGAAGAAACTGCGTGAACTCTATGCTTTTCAATCAATATATATCCAATATTTACCGAAAGAATAAGCATTGAGCAGACGATGATAATCAACCCTACCCCCAAAATAGTCCCCGAACCATCATCTGCTCGATGCACCCATTTACTCAAACAAAGCTTAGCTAATTTACGCAATTTTCAACACTACTCCATGCACACCTGAGCTTATTTACTCTCTAGAACAGGGATCAAATAAGCAAAACACTACTCCACGCACACCTGAACTTATGAATACTGTTATTGAATGTTTTATAACCAAAAGCTACGGAAATATATTTAACTATTTAAGTAACAATTTGCTTAATATCACTGTGCACTACTGTTGGTAAAACATGCATAGGGTCTGGAATAACAGGACAACTTACTGAAATATCAACATTGTTACCATATTTTTTTAATTTCAAACTTGCGTCTGAACCAGCAACTCTATGAACAATATCTTCAAGAGAAGTACCATCATTATATGCAACTAAATGATAAGCAACTTGTCTTGCAGCACCATGACAATTCATTGAGCATACAACAGTTCTACCGACACCTAATAATATTAAAGCAACGACTATTGCTGCAGGTAAAACTACAGAAAACTCCGCAGTAACAGCTCCATAATCATAAGATCCAAAAAACATTTTCAACTTATTTTCTGCCAATATTCCCCCAAAAATAACGAATAACAGATTTTATTTAAGAAATATGCAATGCACGTTTTATTAAGTCATTTAACATATTTCTAACAGACTCAGATTTCAAAACAATAATCAGTAAAGCAGCAAAACCAGTTGCAGCAATAAGCACAACAGCATATTCAGCAGTAATAGCACCACTATCTTTTTTACTTAATTGTTTACTAAATCTATCTGAAAAATCGCATAATAATTCTTCAAAGCTATAGAACAACAAATTCATATGCGTACATGCAATTAAAAAGCATGAACGAATTACTTGCACAACCCCAACCATAGTTATAAACCTTTCTTCCTAAGCAGAATGAAATATTCTGATATGGATATCTTTACACATAAACTTGCTCTTACAAAGCAATTTAATTCAATGTGGTCAGAAGTTCATAACCCTTGGAAAATAAGGGAAATTCAAACAAAAAATAAAATTTTAAGAAATATTTCTAAATAAATAATAAAAATTTCAATTTCAAATTTGATTAAATATTATTGAATAAAAGATGCAACCGTTGGCAATATTCCTATGCAAATAAAAGCAGGTAAGAAACACAATCCAACCGGAAGTAATAATCTTACAGATAATTTAGCAGCTTCTTGTTTTGCAGCATTTTGCATAGTATATCCATAATTTTTTAATACAGCTTTTAATATTGGAAGCGATGGAATACCGTTATACCAAGATTCACGCAATGATTTTGACAACCATTTAGCTAAGAGAGGATAATCCGTATTTTTATAACTTAATGATTTATTACGTACAAGCATTGTGAAACCAAGAATTCTACAAACACTGAAATTAGAACGATCTCTGCAAACATTATTTTGTAAAACATATGTAGAAGACCATGATTCTTCCCAAGTACTACCTTTTTTAAGAGCGAATGCAACAGCACGCATCCACTCTCCATTACTTTCGAAAACAGAGCCAACAGCTTCTATTGCAAAAGGCAAAGAACTTCCACTTTCTAAAGCAACTATAATCATATGCAATCCGAGAACAGGACTCAGTTTTATAAAACTATTATTTTTTGTATAACTCATGCGAGAAGCAGATAAATCATTACTTGCACGATTTCCTAATGAAATACAATCAGATTTATAACTTACACATTGACAAACAATAATACTTACAAGAAAAGCTATAAAAAGTAATTGATTACTAGCATTCATAAAATTCATCTAATCACCATTTTATTTACAGGATTTTCCTTTTTGTTGTTGCTGAGCTCTCGGAGTTTCTCTCATCGCAAGATTTTTACATTGCTCTAAGAGAAACTCCGAGAGCTCTTTGCATGTTTAGTCTTTTAATCTTCGGTTAATCACTGAGATTTTTCGATTTTTCTTCTTCATTCGATGAATCACCATCGGGCTGCGAATCGACCGAGATTAAAGCAGCATAGTGCGCTTTAAGCTCCCTCGATGAGTGAGCTGGCACAGAGAGGAAGTCCAGTGGACTTCCCTGCCAGCGAAGTGTTGAGCTGTTACTGCGTGCGCGATAAAAAATTGCACTAAAAATCTCATTCAGGGCGAAAAATCTTAAATCTCTGCCTAACTAACAGCAAAGCATACGTTGCAAATTATTCTATAAATTAACTTACGCGAAATGTTCAAACGTTCACGACACGTAGAACTCACGCAACAAACAAAACTCACGCAACGCATAGCAACTAAACCGCTCACAACACAGCTTAAACTAATCAAAAATACATGCAGATATTAGTCTTCATCGCACATCATATTTTTACGAGATTGATCTAACATAGTTTTAACCCAAATCACACCAATCGCATAACTTACAAGCCCTACTGAAAGCATTATGAAACCTCGAGAAGTTGTAAGAAGCAACTTCAACGGATTCGAACCCATCAATTCACCTGCAAACAATGTCAATAACGGAAGTGCTGTAAGCAAAGTTATAGTCGCTTCAGGCATAGCAAGTACTTCATTACGAAGTGCTTCAGCTCTGCGTTTATATCTATAAGAAGACGCTACTGCATCTACACAATCCAACATAGAGCAGCCAAGATTATTACTAAGTTTATAAGCTGCCATCAAAGATTGCGAAATCTTGTTTATATCATTTTCAATCTTATTATTACTTTTACGCTCATTATTATTTTTATTGCTATCAACAACACTATTTATATCGCTATTTTTATTGATATTTTTATAAATATCGCATGATTTACAACGCCAACGCAACCAATTAGCAATAATTTCTGCACTCATGCTCGTAAATTGATAAGATTTATTAACGCTTTTACAGGATCTGCTATCTTTACTAACTTTTGAAATATATGCAGAAAAAATTACATCACGAAAACTAGATCCTGAAGCGAGTCCAGCAGATAAACTAGCTAAAGATTCTTCAATAAAATTAACTTTATCCATAAAATCACCACTTCTTAATCTTCCACTTTTGTGCAAAAACATTCCAACACTTACTCGGAGCTAAATAATGAGCTCCCGTACTTTTATCAACAGTCATGCACATAACGGGAATACCATGTAACACAACATTTTCAGAATTATTTTGCAAACCTAAACAACGCGAATAATCATCTGAACCGTTTGTAAGAACTCCAATTTCATGAATCATTCGCTTATTATTCATTCTTTCTACATGTATAACTACATCGAAAGCACCAGCAGCTAAAGCACACAAAGCTCTAGGCTGCAATCCAGCAAGCAATCCTAAAGACATAAGCCTTGCTGGAACTTTATACACATCATCTGCGTGCAATGTAGTCATGCCACCGTGATGACCTGACGTAAAAACTCTCAACAAATCAGCTATTTCTTCACCTCTGCACTCTCCAAGAACTATACGATCTGGCCTCATTCGTAAAGTCGCTTTTACAAGTTCAGGCAAACAAATTTCACCTTTACCTTCTACATTTGATTCACGCGTGCTCAAAGATACGTAATCACCTTTAAAACCGCATAATTCTCTGGTTTCTTCAACTGAAACTATTCGATCATTACTATCTGCTTCTGAAAGCAAAGCTCTCATTAAAGTAGTTTTCCCAGATCCAGTACTCCCAGTAATCAATATGTTCGCGCGCATGCGTACAAGCAATGAAAGGATATTTTTTACACTCAACGAATACATTCCTTTTTTATATAGCATGTCTAAATTGCACACGCCTTGAGATGGAAAACGTACTGCAATCACAGCACCCATTGATACGATAGGAGCTAAAACAGCATGTATTCTTATTCCAGATGCACTAGATACGTCTGCTATAGGACGCGCATCATCAAGCCTTTTACCTAGCTGAGCACAAATCCAAACAGCATATCTACGTAATACAGATGGATTATTCATTGGTATTCTAGGAATTTTTTCCTTTAACCCATCTCCATAATCTAACCAAATACGCCCGTTTTCTGTAATTACCATATCCGTTAAACGCGGATCTATTACAAATTCTTGCAATATTCCAAAATCAATATCGCGAGCGCAAGAAGATTGCGAAGACCCCACGCAAGAAGACCTCACGCAAGAATCCCCAATATCAGAAGACTCAACATCAGAAGACTCAACATCAGAAGACTTCACAAAAGAAGATTTCACATCAAAATATTTCGAAAATCGCGAAGGAAAAGAAGAAAAACTTGAATTAAAATTACTATTTGTAATCTGATTTACTCGCTTATTCTTTTCTAATGCACAATTGCACATCTTAACATTGCCCAACTTATACTCCCCCGTATTTATATTTATTATCTACTCACTTACATGTAACTCAATCACACACAAATCACGCACAAATCACGCACAACTCACGCACAACTCACGCACAACTCACTTATCTGCGTTTATATTGCACACTTCCAACACCCAATTTGATAATTGCTCAATTATAAAACGCGAAGATTTTGGAATTTTACGAATACCATACCCTTCAATAATGTCTTCATGCAAACGCGAATCATATTTAATCGGGCCAATAACAGATTTAGACAAGTATTGCGAAGCTTCATCAATATCTACAGCACACAATTTAGGCGCTAATCCATGCGGCATAATACCAACTGTAATTGAATTTTCGTTTATAAAATCAATATTGTTAAAACTATCGTCAGATTGCTGAGAAGAATATCTATACAAGCAATTTAATAAATATTCTTTAACAATAGAAATCTGATAATTATATGCACGCATACGAGCCATTCCTAAAACAGAAAGTTCGCTTGCATAGATTATTGGCGAAAAAGCTAAACCCATAATAGTATTAAAAACATTAAACGAGCTTATTCCGGAACCAACATCAACAATCACAACATCATTACATTGAGCTAAACCACGAATAGATGCATCTAAAAGCCACGGTTTTAAAAGCGACGAATTACGTAACTCATCTTGAATCACATCATCTTTATTTGTTGATAAATCAGCTTTGCTAATTTCACTCACACACATACGCCATGGCGCATATGCAAGCACGCCTACACCATTGCAATAAATAAGTTCATCTTTTAACACCGAGCCATCTAATCTACCTAGTGGAGCTTCAACTTCTTGCAACCTTCTACCATCATCTGATTCCAAGCCAAGTAAAACATCTAATCCACCATGTGAAACATCTGCATCAACAAGAGCAACAGAATATCCATATGAAGCTAAATTTTGAGCAATCATTGAAAGACTAGTACTCAATCCAACTCCATCACTCGCAGAAGATCCAACTATTACGTTAGAAGGTAATAATTCAGGAGAAAAATACTTATAATTTTTACCAAAAATCGCAATACTTGCAGAAGGGCGACTAACTTCTGACGAAGCAGTACGGTGACTAACGCCTGACAATGCAGCATGACGACCTGTAGGCTCTGCATCTTTCGCAAATTGCAAATCATAAGAATTAGCTAAAGAATTACAAGATGCTACAACAGTGCAATCATCCTTATATTCGCCAGCACGCGAATCACTTGCTCGCAAATCACCAACACTAGCTTCACAAGAACGCAATTCGCCAGCACGAGATTCGCCAACATAAGCCCCACCAGCACGCGAATCACAAGCATAATCCCCACTAGAGCGCAATTTATATTCAAAACGCGATGACAGCGAGCTTGCATGAGTATCAACTAAATCATTCATGCTCTTATTACAACGCGTTAAATCACATTACACAATATTTTTTAATCAATGTGGTCAGAAGTTCTTAAAATTGCAGACTTATCCACAAAAACAGAAGGATCATTAGCATGCTCTACAAGATAACGTTCAAGCAATTCGCCATAAATAGGCTTAGTTTTCAAAGCATCCGAAACTAAAAGAGCAATAAGAGCAGAAGCAGCAACCGGTAACATGTGAATTAGTGTTCCAGACATTTCAACTGTAAGCAAAATTGAAGTAATCGGAGCTTTTACAGAAGCAGACAACGTTCCAGCCATTACACACACTGCAAATATTGATATAAATTTTGCATCGATTCCAAAGTTTCCGATTATAAACCTAGAACAAAAACCACCAGCGAGAGCACCGACAGCAAGAATAGGCATAAAAATACCGCCAGGAGCACCACAACCAAAACTCGTGGAAGTAAATAGCATTTTCGCTACAAACATTATAAAAAGTATCCCAAAGCTAATCTTTCCATATTCAGAAATACGTACTAAATTAGATCCTCCGCCTAAAACTTCTGGAATAAAAAGACCAACAGGTATAGCTATAAGACAAGCAATTATCGTAGGCATCCACTTTGGCATATGTTTATATAAAGTTTGAAAACCTAATAATGAACGATTCATTAAAGAGCCAATAAATCCTGCAAAAATACCTAAAGGCAATATCCAAAAATGCAAAGATATAGGCAAATCAGGAATATTACCGAAATCCAATACTGGCTTCAAACCCAAACAAGTTTGAGCAACAAAATCAGCACATAGCGAAGCTACAGCAGCCGTAACAAGAACAGTAGAAGACAAACTATGTCTAACTTCTTCAAGAGCAAACATCAACCCTGAAAGAGGAGCACTAAAAGCGGCAGAAAGACCAGCAGCAGCACCAGCCGTAACCATATAATGCTCTTGCTCATCTGAATAAGAATCCTTCCCACGAAAAATTCGCGAAAACATTTGAGCACCGCAAGCACCAATTTGAATAGAAGGACCTTCTCTACCCAAAGAAAGACCAAGCAAAGAGCCAATAAAACCAGACACAAACCTCACTGGAAGAATTGTGTGCCATCGCATATCTAAACCGCGATTTTCATATCCAACGACTTGAGGAATACCACTTCCAGATGCCATCGTTTCTTTACGGCTCATCCAACCAATTAAAGCACCTATTATTAAAGCGCTTACAACAAGAATCAAAAATATGATTAACGCAATATTAAAATGTTGCTTTAAAATTTGCGCATAAATCCAACGAGCAATATCAGTACCATATTCAATACCAACACGATACGTTACTACCAATATGCCTGAAATAACGCCAACAGCAACACCAGCACATACCATTTTCCAACGCAACTGCTTAAACGTTGAAAAAATTCGTGCAAAAAAATTGCATGCACAAAAGTCGCGCAACAAGCTAATCATATTCTTAAATTTCACGACTACTCGATTCTTGCATAAAAATTCAAAATCACACTCACTACTTACTAGTTACTACTAGCTACAAACAAAATTTGAAAAATTATTGCAATTACATGTTTATTTTCAAATCTAATTCCCAATATTAAACGATATTAATTAACACAAACATTGAGAAAAAGTATCCAATTGAAGCAGCAGCAAATGGCATAATAAGCTCATAAGAAAGCAGAAACACACCATCTTTTATTTTTTTATTTTGAATAAGATCCACACCTTCAAAAATTGCAGTAGAAAATGTTGAAAATCCGCCTAAAAATCCAACAAACATGACGAATACAAAATTTGAAAAATAAATTGAATAAAATACAGAAAAAACATTAAAAGCAACACCTAAAACAAACGAAGCAAAACAATTGATAATTAAGGTTGCGACAGGAACTTTGCTTTTAATTATAGAGGAAATTCCTTTAGTCAATGCAAATCTACAAACAGCACCAAAACCGGCAAAAAAGCAAGACAAAATAGTAAAAACAAGAACATACGAATAGTTGTTGTAGATCATTTACTTCACCACCTTTTCATCTATATACGCAAGATTTTTAGCACGCCTTTGTTTCACGCAACGCGCAATTCCACTACCAATCCAATTGCCAATAAAAACCATTAAAATACCTAAAATAAAAGAAACAATTATTCCTAAAATAGCAAATCCTGCTCGCGTAGTCACAGACGATACAGCGCCTTCAAAAGCAAAAGTAGACATAGTAGACAATCCGCCACAAAAACCTGTTCCCAATACGCATTTGTATAGATTTTGTTTCTCACGCGATACAGCAATAACAGATACAGATGCAACAAGCGCAAAAATAAAGCACGCAAGCATATTAGATAAAAAAGTTCCTAAAGTTAGCTTGCCAAATATAAGCGACTGACCATCGAGCGGATAAATCATGCGAGATATTGAAGACATGATTGAACGAACGAGAGCACCAGCCGCGCCGCCAATAAAAACTAGATAGTACAATTTTCTACTAGATTTGGAACTTTTTACACTGGAACTACTTACATCTGCGACATTCGAGTTGGAGCTATTTAAATCTACACCATTCGAATCTGAACCATTCGAATCTAAACTATTCGAATCTAAACTATTCGAATCTGAACCATTCGAATCTAAACTATTCGAATCTGATCCATTTACATTATTTAATTCGCTCATTTTATTTACTTTCGCTCCTTAAAACCACACACAAATCCCAATTCAAAATATACACTCGTCAACTAATCAACTAATCAACTAAGACAACTAAGACAACTTAAGCCTCATAGCAAATTTTCATAGCAGATTTCTAAACATAAACCAAAACGACACTCCCATTTAGAAGTGCCGTTTCGATAACAATCATCAGATTTTAATAATAAAATTAAATAATCCAATAATTAAATAATCCATATCTTAGTAAATCAGTATTAAATAATTCATATCCTGAGTCAATATATCCTGAGTCAATATATATCAGTCAATCAAAGAATGAACACTAATAATATGATCTCTTTGAGGACCAGTGCCTATAGCCGAAATACGGCAATGCGACAAATCCTCTAAACGCTTCACATAACTTTGAGTATTTTCTGGCAAATCTTCAAATTTATGAATCTGAGAAATATCTTCGCTCCAACCTGGAAGCATTTCATAAACTGGCTTAGCAGCAGCGAACAAAGATTGGTCTACAGGCATTTCGTTCAATCTCTTAACAGTGCCATCAGCCAAAGTTACATCATATGCAACGCATACTGGAATATCTTTTAATCCAGTCAAAACATCAAGCTTAGTTAGAACAATATCCGTTAAACCATTAACCCTAGAAGCATAACGAGTTACAACAGAATCAAACCAGCCACATCTACGAGGACGTCCTGTAGTCACACCATATTCATGACCATGCTCACGCAACCAATCACCTTGCTCGTCTAAAAGCTCCGTAGGGAAAGGACCTTCACCAACACGAGTGATATATGCTTTCGCAACACCAATTACGCGAGTAATACGAGTAGGTCCTACTCCAGTACCTGTGCAAGCGCCACCTGCTGTAGGATTCGAAGAAGTAACAAATGGGTACGTACCGTGATCAACGTCAAGCATTGTAGCCTGTCCGCCTTCAAAAAGCACAGTCTTTCCTTCATCTAATGCATTATTAAGCACAAGAGAAGTATCTGCTACGTAAGGCTTCAAACGCTTACCAAGTTCCACAAGCTGAGCAGTAACTTCATCAATATCAATAGGATGCTGGTTATACAGCTTGATTAGCATTTGATTTTTTTGATGTAAGCTAGATTCAACTTTATCTCGCAAATGCTCAGCATTGAACAAATCATGTACGCGGATTCCAACTCTATTGATTTTATCTGCATAAGTAGGTCCAATACCGCGACCAGTAGTACCAATCTTATGTTTACCTAAGAAACGTTCTGTTACTTTATCGATCACGCGATGATACGGCGTAATAACATGAGCTTCTTCACTAACTAAAAGTCGAGAACAATCAACACCACGAGATTGTAAAGCATCAATCTCTTCAAAAAGAACTTCTGGGTCAACAACTACACCGTTACCGATTACAGGAGTAACATTCGGGCTAATAACACCACTAGGAAGTAAATGTAATGCGTAGGATTTATCTCCAACTACAACAGTGTGACCAGCATTATTTCCACCATTGAAACGCGCTACAAAATCCACTTTAGAGCCGATTAAATCTGTCGCTTTGCCTTTACCTTCGTCACCCCATTGAGCACCGATAAGCACAATTCCAGGCATGGAACACCTCCATAATGAGCTTTATAACAGCTCAATTCGCACAAACCCTACTCGACAAGACTAGCGCAACGGGCATACTGAATAATTAGCAAACTATTTCAAAGCTTTTCCAGCAGATCCAAGTTGCACACACGCTTCAACAACTCTACTTGCCATTGCATTTTCCGCTTCTCTACCCCACGAACGAGGATCATAAAGCTTTTTAGCGCCAACTTCTCCATCTACTTTTAACACAGCATCATAATTTTGGAACATATGACCTGCAATCGCACGAGTAAAAGCATATTGCGTATCTGTATCAATATTCATCTTAACTACTCCATAGCGAACAGCTTGCGCAATTTCTTCAGGACTAGATCCAGATCCACCGTGAAACACAAGCAAAAATGGCTTCTTAGCATCTCCAAAACTACGTGAATCACAGTCTGACTTATACTTTTGATACACAGAATCTTGAATTTCTTCAAGCAATTGCGGACGCAATTTCACTACTCCAGGTTTATAAGCTCCATGCACATTGCCAAAAGTAAATGCAGCCATATAAAGCCCACGCTCGCCTAAGCCCAATCTATTAACAACTTGCATAGCATCTTCCGGAGTGGAATATAAACGCTCATCTATATCTGCTCGATGACCATCTTCTTCGCCACCAACTGCACCGATTTCAATTTCGAGTACTGTATGAGCTTTTATAGAAGAATCCAATAGCTCTTGCGCTATATCTAAATTATGATTCAACGACACAGTTGAACCATCCCACATATGAGATTGAAAAATAGGCTCTTGACCGCGATTAACCTGATCTATTTCATGTGCAAGAAGTGGACGAATCCAATCATCTAAATATTGCTCTGCACAATGATCAGTATGAAGAGCAACAGTGATATTTGGATATTGAGATGCAACTTCATGAGCAAATGAAGCAAACGCAAGAGACCCAACAACGCGATTATTAACTGTATTGCCAGAAAAATAAGCAGAACCACCAACAGAAACTTGAATAATACCGTCAGATTCAGCCTCAGCAAAACCTTGAAGAGCAGCATTTAAAGTCTGACTACTAGTTACATTGATAGCAGGATACGCATACCCACCTTTACTAGCAGCATCAAGCATTTGCTTATAACGTTCAACAGTTGCAATAGTCATAGTTTTTATTATCGCTCTTAGTGCGCATATTCAGAGCGATCTGCAATAAGTTTATGACGCTTTTTAGATTCAGAAACTACAAATTTATGATACTCTCGCGCGATTGATTGCTCTAATCCTGCATCCTGAGCAATAGTACATAAACGAGCAATCTGTTCATTTTCACGATTAGAATCGTATGGAGCAAATCCTGCTTGTGCTTTAATGCTACCAATACGATTAGTTAGAGCAAATCTTTCAGCTAACAAATAAATAACAGCGTTATCTATATTGTCAATCGATTGACGCAGTGTAATAATTCTTTTTGCACAATCAGCTAAATCAGAATCATCTAAAGACGCACATACGTCAATCGAAGACTTATCAAATCTATGTTGAGACATCATTGACTCAGAAGAATCACACATATCTTAATTAAAAATTCTTAACTAACTAATTTAATCAAAATATGTTTGCAAGACCATCGTAGTTTCAGTACTAACAGGAACAGTACGATGAATCATGTTAATCAATTCTTCCAACTTGCCTGGTGTTGCAACACGAACCATAAGCATAAAGCTTGGGCTTCCAGTAATAGAGTAACAAGCTTCAATTCCAGATATATCTTGTAATTTTTCTGGAACAGTTGCTTCCTGCTCAAAATCTAACGGAGTAACTGTTACGAACGCGCTAATTGGCAAACCACGACGTTCATAATCAATCAAAGCTCTATATCCGGTAATAATACCCCTACGCTCAAGTTTTTGAACACGAGATTGAACAGCAGAAACAGATAATCCAGAAGCTTTAGCAAGACGAGTAAGTGTTGCTCGTCCATCATGTTCAAGAATATCAACAATGATCGCATCAGTAGAATCCATAGCAGAACTATTTTCGATTCTGTTAGAATTAGCAGTCATACGGCCTCCTCCATACTCACTCGGACGCTGGCCGGAATCGACACTACGCCACCTTGTAGTTCTTTCAGCTTACAGTATTTTTTAAGTAAAAAGAATAAAAAATTACTAAAAAAATCTATTTTTTAATAAAAATGCCAAATGTTTATACGCCTAAACCTTTGTTTAGATTGCTACAACTCACTATTTATTGAGTTTATATGCTATATTTATAGGAAAGATTACTAATAATACTTAGTAATTCCGTAATTTTCCCATCTATATGCGTTATTTTGACAAACAGCCATATACATACAGATTGCGAATAATTCACAGCTTATACTAAAAATAATTAAATAAAATCGCATAAAGCAAATCGCATTAAAATGCAAAACAAAAAATAATTATCCATACGCCAGTAGCAAAAGGAGTTTATATGTCGACTTTGGCACAAAATGCTATATCTATACCAAGATCCGGCATTAGAGATGTATTTGATCGTGTAGAACAAATTCCAGATGCAATTTCCTTATGCTTAGGCGAACCCGGTCAAACAGCGTCACAACACATCGTTATAGCTGCATGCAAATCATTAAAAGAAGGCAAAACAAAATACACAGACGTTTTAGGAATACCAGAATTTAGAAAAGCTGCATCGTCATACACAAAACGTATTAAAGGTTTGACTTATGATGCAGACACAGAAATACAAGCAGTTGACGGAGCGACAGTCGGTTTATATTTAGCTACAAAAGCTCTTATAGACCCAGGAGATGAAGTAATTATCCCATCGCCATTCTTCACATCATATGAAACAGACGTATTGATGTGCGGAGCAACTCCTGTAACAGTTGCATTAAAACCAGAACATGGCATGCGCATAAACGCACAAGACATACTAAATGCAATTACACCACGCACACGCGCAATAATCATAAATTCTCCAGGAAATCCAACAGGCGCTGTAACAACGATTGAAGAACTAGAAGAAATCGCCAAAGTTTGCATAGAACATGATTTATGGGTAATTTCCGATGAAGTTTATCATCCATTCGTATTCTCAAATAATCCAGAAAGCGAAGTGAATTCAAAAACGGTAGCACCTTCCATAGCTTCAATAAAAGGAATGCGCGAAAGAACTATAGTAGTAGAAAGTTTATCTAAAACTTTTGCTATGACAGGTTGGAGAATAGGATACATTCTAGCTCCAGCGCAAGTAATAGAACAGACAAGCAAAATCGCAGAAATGATACATTCTTCAATAAACTCCACAGCACAATATGGAGCAGTAGCAGCATTAAATGGACCTTTAGATCACGTAAAAGAAATGCGAGAAGAGTATCGTTCTAAGCGAAATCTAGTTATGAAAGAACTAGCTGATTGCGATGCAGTAAACTTAATTGAGCCACAAGGCGCTTTCTACGCGTTTGTAGATATAAGACCTACAGGACTTAGTTCTAAAGAATTCAGCGATCGCTTGTTAGAAAAAGAGAAAGTCGCAGTTGTTCCAGGAGAAGCTTTTGGACTAGAAGGCAGCGGATTTGTGCGAGTATCATATGCAGGAAAACCTGAAGATATTTCAGAAGGCGTAAAACGATTGAAAAGATTTGCAATCGAAATGAAAGCAGAAAACAATCGATAAATCAGAAAACAAACAATAAAAAATACTAAAACCAATTAAAAAATAAAATACTAAAACCAATTAAAACCAAAATTGCCCCCTGATTTCTTAAAACCAAGGGGCAATTTCAATATAATCGCAATTTTTAAGCAGCGCTTTGTGCTGTACCACCATTTGTAGAATTATTTGCTTGCTGCACAATCGCAGAAAGGAAATCGCGATTAGACGCAGTCTTCTTCAAACGAGGTACCAAAGTCTGATACGCTTGCTCAGGCTCAAGTCCGCCAAATAGGCGGCGCAAACGATAAATAATTGGCAATTCTTGAGCAGAAGTAATTAACTCTTCACGGCGAGTACCGGAAGAATTGATATCAACTGCAGGGAAAAGTCGTTTATCTGCCAAATCGCGGCTCAAACGCAATTCCATATTTCCAGTACCCTTAAATTCTTCGAAAATAACTTCATCCATCTTAGAGCCTGTTTCAACAAGCGCTGAAGAAATAATCGTCAAAGAACCACCATTTTCAATATTTCTAGCTGCACCAAAGAACTTCTTAGGAGGATACAAAGCTTGAGCATCAACACCACCTGAAAGAATACGTCCGGAAGTAGGAGCTGCAATATTGTATGCACGAGCCAAACGAGTCATAGAATCAAGCAAAACTACAACATCTTGTCCAAGCTCAACTAAACGCTTAGCACGTTCAATAGCGAGCTCTGCAACTGTAGTATGGTCTGTTGCAGGACGATCAAAAGTAGAAGAAATAACTTCACCTTGAACAGTGCGCTCCATATCCGTCACTTCTTCAGGTCGCTCATCTACAAGAACAACCATCAAATGAACTTCAGGATTATTCACAGCAATTGCATTTGCAATATTTTGCAACGTGATTGTCTTACCAGCCTTTGGAGGTGAAACAATCAAACCACGCTGACCTTTACCAATAGGAGCAACTAAATCAATAATTCTGCCAAGAATACGATTTGGCGTAGTTTCCTGCTTCAAGCGCTCTTGAGGATACAAAGGCGTAAGCTTGGCGAATTGCGGACGCGTTTGAGCAGCCTCTACACTCAAACCGTTAATCGTATCAATACTTTGCAAAGGAACAAATTTTTGACGCTGGCTGCGGCGATCACCATCGCGAGGAGCACGAATCGAGCCTTGAACTGCATCACCTTTACGTAAACCATACTTTTTGATTTGGCTCATAGACACGTAAACGTCATTAGGACCTGGCAAATATCCGGAAGTACGTATAAAAGCGTAAGACTCTAGAACATCAACAATACCTGCTACTGGAACAAGCTCTTCTTGAGGTTCAACACGACTAGATTGGCGATCTGCTTGCTCACGCTGATCTCTTAAATCATGAGAATCGCGAACTTCACGATCACGAAGATCTTCATCTCTTTCAGAGTTACGATCTTCATCTCTTTCAGAACTACGATCCAAATTACGATCTACGTGAATTGACTGAGTATCGTCAAAATCACGCGTTCTGGCGCGCATACGGCGCTGGAAACGATCTCCTCTAGCAGAATCTTCACGCTGAGAAGAACGTTGACGGCGACTGTCAGCATCATAATTAGAATCTGCTCTACTACCAGACTGAGCTTCGTCCAGTTCGTTAGGCAAAGTAGCTAAAATTTGATCTAAATCAACGACAGAACTATCTTTAGATGAAACTGTATCATCGTTTTTCTTAGAAATTCGCGCTAAATCACGATTTTCTTCACGATTCAAATTTTTAGATTCATCTCGAGAATCTATACGTGCATCTCTAGAGAATTCGCGGCGACGACGTCCTTTAGCAGCTCTATCTCTAAAACGAGATCCATCAGAGGACGAAGACTCGTCAGAGCCGCGATTCACATCGCGAGTACTTGCATCATTCGAATCATTACTATGACGTTGCATACGATGAGCAGAATCAAAAGAATGATTTTCTTCAGATTTAGTATCTTCAGACTTTGCATCAGCACCACGAGTATCGTCAACACGACTTAAATAGCTATCACGAGCAAAATCATTACTATAAGATTGCTTAGAACGAATAGGATTTGCAGGTACACGCACAGTTACACCAGCAGGTGCTTCACCCCCATTGCGCGCTGCAGTCAGAGTGGAAACTAGATCTGACTTACGCATAGTAGAAGTACCACGCAACCCCATTTGCTTCGCAAGATCTTTCAGCTCAGATAGCTTCATATCTTCAAGATTTTGGCTTATTGCCACAATTATGCCTTTCCTCTACCCCACAGTTAGACCCTGAGGAGCGTTTTTACGGAAGATTACGGAAAAATCCGTTATGAATATAACGGCAGCCGCATAAACAATGTGACTGACTCGTTGATATTTGTATGCTACTACATTCGTAAGACTCAAAACATTACGGCGTGGCAAGCTAAAAATTACATTTTACGCAATAGATAAAAATATATAAATTTAAACACAAAAACAAAGAAGAAAATACACAAAAACAACGAAAAACAAAATTAAACTAAAAGACAAACACAAGAACAAGTGCATCAAAATCACAACAAGATATCAAAAAATGGCAACAGGCGCAAAATCAGCAACTGTTGCCATTCTAAATCTATAAAAATCAAGCCTTACTTTTTCTCGTGATAAGACTTTTCAGTATTTACAGACCACACATTTTCTTTTGACTTACGACCAGTTCGAATATTATCAACAGCTTCAATAGCAGTTGCCATAGAATGATCTTGATTGTTGTAACGATGCTGTCCATTACGTCCAACACAATACAAATTACCAAAACTATTCAAATATTCAACTAACTCTGGCATCTGTGCATAAGTATCAAAATATGCAGGATAAGCCTTAGGAACGCGCTCACGATGAGCATCAAGCACATCTTCCTCGCCGTCAATTACTTGCATACGAGTAAGCTCGTCAATAGCAGATTCACGAGCTTCATCATCGCTCATATTCCAGAAATCATCGCCTTCATTGCAGAAGTATTCAAGACCAATCCAAACAGTATTATCAACGTCACTGACAAGATATGGGCTCCAGTTGTTAAAGATTTGCAAACGACCAACTTTATAACCAGGATCTTGTACATAAATCCAACAATCCGGAACAATAGGAGGATTTCCAAGAGTAGGAATCGAAGTAGTATTACGCAAACGCATGTGCTTAACAAGCAAACCAACAGTCACAAAATCTCGATAAGGCAAGCCTGAAGCCACACGCTTCATTTCAGAAGGAACTTCAGCGTTTGCATCGCCTTGCGCACCTTGCTCAAGAGCTTCAACCAAATCCTTAATTGGCATAGATGAAATAAACTGATCTGCATGAATTTCGCAACGCTCGCCATCAGAATTTTCAACTGTAACACTAGAAATATGGCCATTTTCTTGTGAGATAGCAACAACTTTCGCATCCGTACGAACAGTTACGCCATTTTCACGCGCTTTACGCTCTACAGTTTCCCACAATTGACCCGGACCGAGCTTCGGATACCAAAATTCTTCAATTAAAGAAGTTTCAACTTCTTTCTTCTTGCCATTCTTTTTAGGCATAAGCTTCGAAAATGCATTCTTCAAAACTTCTACAATGCTCAAGCCTTTAACACGCTGAGCGCCCCAATCTGCAGAAATCTTGCTAGGATGCCTACCCCATAACTTCTCTGTATAGCCTTCAAAGAACATAGAGTAAAGCTTTTTACCAAAACGATTGATATAAAAATTCTCAAGATTAGTTTCTGGCAATTTGTGAATCATAGACCAAAGGTAACTAAAACCAACTTTCATAGTTAGCACAAAACCCATGGAACGCAATGTAGATGCAGAAAGAGAAATAGGATAGTCAAAGAAATGATGATTCCAAAAAATCCTAGAAACACGATGACGCTTTAACATAACCTCATCTTCAACTTCAGGATCTGGACCGCCTTCTTCCAAATCGTGATGACGACCAAGTTTTTTATCGTCATAAGAAGGAGCGCCTTGCAAAGGAAGCATATCGCGCCACCATTGCATAATTCGATCATCTTTGGAGAAGAAACGATGGCCACCAATATCCATACGGTTGCCATTGTATTTTACAGTACGAGAAATGCCGCCAAATTCTGTTGTGGATTCAAGAACAGTCACATCATAACGATTAGAACCACCATCTTTTACGAGTTCCCAAGCAGCTGTTAGGCCTGCAGGACCACCGCCAATTATTACAACGGATTCTTTTTTTGATTGCGTATCTGACACTTTTCCTCCATAATCAAGTATGTGCTTATCAAGTTTTAGAAAACTAACAACAAACCTCATGTGCGCAAATTTTTAACAAACGCTCATAAAGAGTATACACACACTGTAAGATAGTGAGATTGTATAAACTTTAATAGTACCGAACACTAAGCAAACTACAACAATCGCTCTAAGTTAAGCAATTGATTCAGGAATATCAATATCTGTTTTTTGCACTTCTTCAACATTCACATCTTTGAAAGTCACTATACGCACTGTTTTTACAAAACGAGTTGGTCTATAAACATCCCACACCCACGCGTCAGTAAGTTGTACATCAAAATAAACATCCTGACCAGCAGCGCAAGCCTTAAAATCAACCTTATTCGCTAAATAAAAACGTCGCTCAGTTTCCACAACATATGTAAATAATTTTATTACATCGCGATACTCTTTATACAAAGCAAGCTCTGCATCAGTTTCATAATTGTCAAGATCTTCAGCGCTCATTCACTTCACTCCCAGTTGTAGTGTTATTTACGCGACTCAAAGCAGAATTATCAAGCTTATTGTTTTCGCTTTCACTAATTTTATTATTTCGATTATCGCTACTCTTATTATTCCACTTATTGCTATTGTGATTATTGCGATCCCTTCCTAAAAATCTCCACCAAGCTCGCTTAGATTGCTTCTTCGATTTAATAGAATTGTTTCCATCATTCGAGTAGTTTCCAGCATTCCCAACATTTACATCATTTCCAACATTCCCAACATTCAAACTAACACTGTCGCTTTTAATCGAAGAAATATTAGAACTACTTTCATCCTTAGAAGAATCATCAAAACTTTCCGAATTGTGATCCAAAACACCATTAAATTTAGATTCTCCAGGCTTTTCAAATGAAGATGAAGTTTTAATAGGGACAGCAATAGAATGTTCATGAGCACTTAAAGCTTCACGAACTCCAGGATTTTCTTCAATAACATGCAGACCAAAGGCATCAAGCGAGCGAATAGCGTCATATTCATCTGCCAAAGTATCCATAACAACAAAATCTTGATACTTTTGATTATAAGAATCCCACAACGCATCACGCGCAGTACCTGTACGCATGAAACCTAAAGATTGATAAACAGAAAGAGAACGCGTATTAGTTGCAGGAACACCTACCCAGATTCTATGCATTCCAAGACCAACAGGCAATGACGCAAAACCATATGTCATAACGCGAGGCATCGCATCACGAGAATAACCGCGACCACGATAATCACGACCAAGAACAACCTGAATTCGCGCAGAACGAGCCCATCCGTCAATATCGATCAAGAAAATCATTCCAATAATAGACGCAGACTTATTTTCTTCGTCATCTAAAACATCTGGCACAATCGCCCAAGCTATAGTAGGACGCGATTGAACATCTCCAGAAAAACGGCATTCATTGCACCCATTAGAAGAATCATCTGCAAAACAACTATTTTTCGACCATTGAACAGATCTTTCAACCCAAGCGTGCACCATAGTACGTTCAGATTGTGAATCTTTCCCTGTTATTAAAGCAGCTGAATCAAAAGCATGCAAATCATCCATTCTAGACAAATCATCAAGCGTAGCAGGACGAAGTTTAGCCATCTCACCGCGAATTTCTGGAATATCTATACTCACAGGAAGTGCACGTGAATCAAGCGACTCGCAAGCATCACTAATACTCAAATTCATTTCTTTCATATCCATATCTTCCATCTATTCCGACTATTCCCCAAGATCCCCTATCGAATCATAATAATCTTACTCTTATTCAAAACTATCTATTTGCAACTTCTACTATTATTCCAAACAGACCACACAAAATCTAACTGCTTCATTGCACTAAATAATTCATACCAAAAAATAAACATACAACAAAAGGTTCTGCACGCTTACGAAATATCAACAATTATGAATAAAACGCAAACGTACAGAACCTATAAAATCAAGCTTTGATTTTAGCCATCACAATCTTAGTAACAGCCTTAGCATCAGCCTGACCTTTAGTAGCACGCATTACTGCTCCAATAATCGCACCCATCGGCTTCATATTGCCCGACTTAAGCTTTTCAACAACTTCAGGATCAGCAGCAAGAGCTGCATCAACAGCGGCTTCCAAAGCGCCGTCATCGTTCATAACCTTAAATCCGTGCTTATTAACAACTTCATCAGGCGTGCCCTCACCAGCCAAAACGCAAGCAACAGTTTGTTTTGCAAGCTTATCGTTAAGCTTACCGTCTGCAATCAAGCGCTCAACTTCAGCTACGTCTTTCGGAGTAATAGGCAATTCTTCCAAAGTTACTCCACGAGTGTTTGCTTCACGAGCAAGCTCTCCAAGCCACCACTTCTTAGCACCAGCTGCATTTGCACCAGCCTTAACGGTTTCTTCAACCAAATCAAGAGCATCAGCATTCAAAATATCTCGCATTTCAAGATCGCTAATACCCCATTCGCTTTGCAAACGGTTACGGCGCTCGCGAGGCATTTCCGGCATCTGCGCTTTAATGCGCTCAATATGCTCTTTAGTGATGTGAAGCATAACCAAATCTGGGTCTGGGAAGTAACGATAATCATCAGCATCCGACTTTACGCGACCGCCTGCAGTAGTTTGAGTTGCTTCATCCCAGTGACGAGTTTCTTGTAAGATCTCTCCGCCTTCGCTCAAAATAGCAGCCTGACGGCGAATCTCATATTGCAACGTTTTCTCAATTCCGCGGAACGTGTTTACATTCTTTGTTTCAGAACGCGTACCAAATGGATCCGTTGGCTTTGCGCGAAGAGAAACGTTCACGTCAGCGCGCATATTGCCCTGCTCCATACGAGCATGGGAAATGTTGAGAGCGCGAACAATATCGCGAATAGCGCGCATATAAGCACCAGCAATTTCTGGAGCGCGAGCGCCTGCACCCTCGATTGGCTTAGTAACAATCTCAATCAAAGGAACGCCTGCACGATTGTAATCAACCAAAGAGTGATTTGCGCCTTCAATACGTCCATCAGCGCCGCCAACGTGCGTATTCTTACCAGCATCATCCTCAATGTGAGCGCGCTCAATAGGCACACGGAACACAGTTCCATCTTCAAGCTCTACATCTAGATAGCCATTACCGTTAGTAGGCTTATCGTACTGCGAAATTTGGTAATCGCGCGGCATATCTGGGTAGAAGTAGTTCTTACGAGCAAACTGACTCCACTCAGCAATTTCGCAATGTAAAGCCAAACCGAGTTTAATCGCGTAATCAACTGCAGTCTTATTTACAACAGGCAAAGAGCCTGGAAGACCAAGACTTACAGGAGTCAATTGAGTATTTGGCTCACCACCAAAAGACACTTCCGCTGGGCAAAATAGCTTCGTGCGCGTGCACAACTCAACGTGCGTTTCCAAACCGAATACTGGATCGAATTGCTCCACAGCATCGGCATATTTCATAAGTTTTTCAGCCATGAGATATCCTTCTTATTTAAGCTTTACTTCACTTTACTTAGCCAATGAATCGAGCCAATTAGCTTTAAGCGAGCGCCAAATTGGGCCGCCCCATTTTTCTTGCAACGCCGCTTCCAATGCTGCAGCAGGCTTGTACATCTTCTCATCGTGGCATTGAGGAGCAATAATTTGAATACCTACAGGCAAACCATCATCGCTTAAGCCAGATGGAATACTCAATGCAGGAACGCCAGCCATGTTTGCAGGAATCGTAGCAATATCATTCATATACATTGAGAGCGGATCGTTCATCTTCTCGCCGAACTTAAATGCCGTTGTAGGGCTGGTTGGAGAAACGAGAACATCTACTTTATTAAACGCTTCTTCAAAATCGCGAATAATAAGAGTACGAACCTTCTGTGCAGAACCATACCATGCATCGTAATATCCTGCAGAAAGAGCGTAAGTGCCGAGAATAATACGACGCTTTACTTCGTCACCAAAACCAGCTTCACGAGTTGCTGCCATCATATTTGCAGCTGTTTGAGGCTTATCTGCCGGAGGCATTACGCGCAAACCGTAACGCATGCCATCATAACGAGCTAAGTTGGAGCTAACTTCTGAAGGCATAATAATGTAGTAAGCAGCCAAAGAGTAAGGGAAATGAGGGCAAGAAACTTCTGTTACTTCTGCTCCCATATCTTTAAGCAACTGAACAGCTTCATTAAAGCGTGCTTCAACGCCCGGCTGGAAACCGTCACCACTAAGTTCTTTAACAAGACCGACTTTCAAACCCTTCAAATCACGGCGAGCGCCCTCGCGTGCAGCCTGAGCCATTGGAGGAACAGGAGCAGGAATAGAAGTAGAATCACGTCTATCGTTTCCGCCAATAATCTCTTGCAAAAGTGCAGAATCAAGAACTGTACGAGAAACAGGTCCAATCTGATCCAAGGAGCTTGCCATAGCAATAGCGCCAAAACGGCTAACTCCACCATACGTTGGCTTTGCGCCGACTGTTCCAGTTAAAGCACCTGGCTGACGAATTGAACCGCCAGTATCTGTACCTAAAGCAATAGGAGCTTCAAAAGCTGCAACAGCAGCTGCAGAACCACCGCCAGAACCACCTGGAACGCGCTCAGTATCCCAAGGATTGCAAGTAGTTTGATAAGCAGAATGCTCAGTAGATGAGCCTTGAGCAAACTCATCCAAATTTGTCTTACCGAGAATTGGCATACCAGCTGCCTTTAATTTCTCGATAACAGTAGCATCGTAAGGAGGTATCCATCCTTCAAGAATCTTAGAAGCTGCAGTAGTAGGAATGCCCTTAGTAACAATCATATCTTTGATTGCAATTGGCACACCTGCAAGCTCAGGCAATCCTTCAGTTTCACCCTTTGCATTCTTTTTATCAAAAGCATCTGCTTGATCAAGCGCAACATCTGCAGAAACATGTAAAAATGCTTTGATTTCTGGCTCAGCTGATTCAATTACTTGCAAATGAGCTTCAACAAGCTCACGGCTAGAAACTTCTTTATTTTTCACTGCCTCAGCCATTTGAGCAGCAGAAAGCTTTACTAAATCTTGAGTATTAGTCATGCTTTATTCCTCCCCTAAAATGCGAGGTGCTACAAACATGCCGGACTCACTTCTAGGAGCACCGGAAAGAGCTTCCTCTTGAGTCAAAGGTGTAGCAGGCTCATCTGGGCGCAAATACGCTTCAAGAGGTACTGGATTTGCAGTAGGAGGCACATCTTCGCCAGCAACTTCCTGCACTTTATTTATAGATTCTGCAATGACGTTTAATTCGCCTTGCAAGCGGCTAATTTCTTCGTCGCTAAGCGCAATCTGGGAAAGAACACCCAGATGCTCAATTTCTTCTCGTGTGAATGTAGGCATAGCCTTAACTATATGTGTGATGCGTGACCTTTCGAAGCATAAAAATAATAAATAGCAACAATATTATTTATGATTTTCAACTCTTTAATTCTTCTGATTATTTTTGTTAAGTTTCTAAACGCAAAAGTATATATGGTGAATAAAACCCAAACAATTTGATAGCAAAAACTACGAATATTGCAAATCTATGTGAACAACTACTTATAGTGCAATTTATACCCCTACAAATCTGTATAATCAAATAAATATACGAGCATAAAAGCAAATATTTAAAGATAATGCGTGGCAATAAATTACAAAATAAAATTATTAAATTCATTTTTAATAATTATTACAAAATATTATTTTCACCTTATGATTACAGCGATATTAACAGTATCATCTAATTATGATAGAAATACAAAATATAACTAAGCTATATAATGAGAAATGTGCGTTAGACAATGTTTCTTTTGTAGCAAAAAATGGCAGAGTTACAGGATTAATAGGGCCTAATGGATCCGGAAAGTCAACGTTAATACGATGCGCATTGGGACTTACAAATTTAACCAGCGGAAAAGTTCTCTTTGATGGCGTGGTTTATAAGAATCTTCAATCTCCAATTGAAACAGTTGGTTCTGTATTAGATATGAAAATTGAGGATTACAGCAAAAGCGCGATTAGTTACCTTAATAGAATTGCGGAAACTTACGGTATAGAAAAAAGTCGCGTATTAGAAGTTATTAATCTTGCCGGAATTGCATATATAAAAAATATGAAAATTAGAGCAATGTCAACAGGCATGCGTAAACGTTTATCAGTTGCAATAGCCCTTCTAGCAGACCCTCACAATCTTATACTAGATGAACCTTTCCATGGTTTAGATTCTGATGGCATCAACTGGATGAGGGATTTGTGCAAATATTATGCAAAAACAGGCGGATCTGTATTAGTAAGTTCAAACACAATAAGCGAAATTGCAAATGTAGCAGACGATATCGTAATCATCGCTCATGGAAATATCTTGCTACAAGATAACGTGAGGAACTTTGCTGAAAACTACTCACACTATTCAGCAATTCGAGTTATTACACCAGAGCCTAAAAAGCTTCTTTATATTATGCAGTCTCAACACGGAGAGTGCACTATCACTAGAGTTGATAACAAAAATGACGATGTCCAAGAAGGTGTAGCTTTCGTAATACGCAATGCAGATATTACAAATTTATCTCGTAGTTTTGCTAATCAAGAATTAATCACATATCAAATAAATATGGAAAGTCCTTCGTTAGAAGCTGCATACATTTCGCTTACTAAAAATCACACGCAATATGTTTCTATTCCTAAAAGTGAATACGAAAATATAACAGGTAATGTTGGAAATCAACCTATATATCAACAGCCACAGTACAATCAACAATACCAACAACAATACCAACAAGCGTTACAGCAACAGTATTCACAAGCACAGTACAATCCGCCGAAATCATATTCATCTCAACCATATTCGCAGCAATCGCAATATAACACTCAGGGAGAAGTACGATGAATGCACAAACTATGAACCAAAATGCAATGAATATTAACCAAACGCAATCAGGAATGCAGACTTCTATATCTTCAAGAGGCATCACGCGCTACCATTTAACATTCTTTAACATACTTAAAGTTGAAATAATCAAACTATTATGCACGCAATTCACATGGTGGTGTACTGCATTATTTATACTGATTCCGTTAGCTTTAACATCATTTTTTTCATTTATCGTAAACGTATTTACAATGTACATAAATAAGGGCGATGGAATTTCATTATCATCAGTAATTTTTGAAGCAAATAGACAAAGTTGTTCAACGCGAAAGGAAAAAGTAAACGGCTTTTGGCGTTACTACAGCAATTGCAATATGGACCAGTACATCAATATCCTAAAAAATACTATTTCCGGAGTGTATATAATTATATCGCTGTCTGCAGTAGTAGTTTCTATTGCCTTCGCAGCAATTGCAGCATCTCGCGATCGCGAAAAAGAAATACTAAGCGGATTAGCTGTTGCTGTTCCGAAACGTGATTCCCTTATATTTGCAAAATTAGTTGCCGTAGTACTGTACGTATTTGTCATACAGATAATTTCTATGATCCCAGTAGGCGTAATATCTGCAATGACACTTTCAAGATATTACGTTACAAGCAGACTCGGTAGTCAAAATCCTTTCAACACATCTATTACAATTGTATTTCTTTCAGCAATATGCATGGCTTTATTTGCAATTATGGGTTACGGATTGGGGCTTATATTTAAGTCTTCAAGAATCATTACACCAGTATTTATAATCCCGCAAGCTTTAATACAAATGATAGTATCTTTTTATTTAACACTTTATGTTATTACCATGATTCAAGGTGAAAAGCTTGAAACATTCTTAAACCCTTATGCTCCGCAAAACCCACTTCACGAGCCTATCTTCAAAACAATAGTTAATTTAATAGGTATGATTCCGTTAAACGCTGCAAATAATTTTATATCTGCAGTAGCACTCCATACGACAGAATCAAATATTTATATTCCGAACGCTGGTTTATCATTCCTTTCTTTAATTGCTTGGGCAGCAATTTTATACGGCATCGGACACACTATAGAAAGAATGAGAAGTATCGTAAAATAACGCAAAACCAGTTTTAGTATTTCAGCTGTTTTTGTTTTATAAGCATGCTAAGAAAACGCTTGCACTTTATTGTGCGAGCGTTTTTTAATACCAAATACCTAGCTGTGTTCGCAAACTTATACGGATACAATCACTGACACTAATACAATCACCCATACGGATACAATCGTTGCACTTGCAAAAAATTTACGCGTTACACAATTTTGCAATTTAGCATGATTATTTTGTTAAGTTTCTAATTATGAAAAAGTATATATAACAAATAAAAAACAAACATTTAAATAATGAAAAAGTAAATATTGAAAATTTGACTATGAATAAATATTCAATAGATTTAATATATACGCAATTTTAATAGATTGAATTAAGCTGAATTAAATATTGCGAAAAGTAAAATCGGAATGTTTTCTAAGCAAATGTTTAAAATTATCAACATTTGTTGTTAATCTTTAGCAAAATATCTAAATACGACTGTCAACACGCCAATAACGACAATATAAATAACGCAAAATAATTCATTTATCAACGTTTTAAAATATAAACTTTAGTTAAAAAGAAATTTTCTGCAATAAGAGTTGTAACAAATGAATAAATAGCATAATATACAAAATGAAATATTTGTGAATTGCACATTAAAAACTATGCCAAAAGCAAAGAAGCGAAATTGACAAATGTTTCAAAACCAATTATCTACAATCTAACGAAGGTTCGAATATGGTGAACTCAAAGTTCTATCGCAGTGTAGCGATGATGTTGCTCGCAGGAGCAACAATTATCCCACAGGGTTTGGCTCTTCCAGCAATGGCAGCTCCAGCCGAGACACCAGAAAATGATTCTTGCGCAGTCAAAAAAGACGCCTTGAATGATTACCTTTGGGATCTGAAATACGATAAAACTAATATTCTAGCGCGTCACGGTGAGTCAATTGACAATAAATTCTCAAGCGATAGCTTCGACAAAGGCGGAGAATTTGTTGTTGTTGAACATCAAAAGAAGAACATCACAAATACTACTTCTAATTTGTCGGTGACTTCTGCAAATAATGCTCGCGTATACCCAGGTGCTTTATTCCGCGCTGACCAGAATTTGATGGACAACGTGCCAACCTTAATCTCAGCAAATCGTGGCCCATTGACCTTAAGCGTTGATTTGCCAGGATTCCATGACGGAGAAAGCGTTGCAACAGTAAAGCGCCCAACCAAGAGCACTGTGACTTCAGCAGTAAACGACCTTGTATATAAGTGGAATGCTCAATACGCAGCAAGCCATCAAGTTGCAGCAAAAATGCAATATGACTCTGCAAGCGCACAAAGCATGAATCAACTTAAAGCAAAGTTCGGTGCTGATTTCGCAAAGATCGGCGTACCTCTGAAGATTGATTTTGATGCTGTACACAAAGGTGAAAAGCAAACTCAAATTGTAAACTTCAAGCAAACTTACTACAACGTAAGCGTAGATGCTCCAGATAGCCCATCTGATTTCTTCGCACCATGCACAAGCGCAGAAAGCTTAAAGAGACGCGGTATTGACGAGAAGCATCCACCAGTATACGTTTCTAACGTTGCTTACGGTCGTTCAATGTACGTAAAGTTTGACACTCGCAGCAAGAGCACTGACTTCCAAGCTGCAGTAGAAGCTGCTATTAAGGGCGTTGAAATTAAGCCAAATACTGAATTCCATCGCATTCTTCAAAAGACTTCTGTAACTGCAGTAATTCTTGGAGGTAGCGCAGACGGCGCAGCTAAGGTTATCACTGGAAACATTGATACACTTAAGGCTTTGATTCAGGAAGGTGCAAACCTGAGCACATCTAGCCCAGCAGTGCCAATTGCATACACTACTTCTTTCGTAAAAGATAACGAAGTAGCTACACTCCAATCCAACAGTGACTACATTGAAACGAAAGTTTCCTCTTACCGCGATGGTTATCTTACATTAGATCACCGTGGAGCTTACGTAGCTCGCTATTACATCTACTGGGACGAATATGGAACTGAAGTTGACGGCACACCGTACGTGCGTTCACGCGCTTGGGAAGGCAACGGAAAGTATCGTACTGCTCACTTCAACACCACTATTCAGTTCAAGGGCAATGTACGCAATCTTAGAATCAAGCTTGTAGAGAAAACCGGCTTGCTCTGGGAACCATGGCGCACCGTGTACAACCGTTCCGATTTGCCGCTCGTTCGTCAGCGCACAATCAAGAACTGGGGTACTACATTGTGGCCACGCGTTGCAGAAACCGTGAAAAACGACTGATTTATATCCTAAGAAGTTGCAGTTAGAACTGTAAAGTAGATAGATATAAGTTAATAATAATTGAATATTACTTAAGGGCTTTGTCTTGTGTATAAACTTGATAAAGCCCTTAATTATTAAACACTTAACTATTAAGCATCTAACTATAAACCCCTAATTATTAAGCACTTAATTATTAGATCCCTAACTACTATTAAGTCCATAACTATAAAAACACTTAACTATAAAACATTTGAAAATCGCATGTTTTAGCATTAACATTCTCAAACATAGCTTTTCAAACAAACATTTCATTCGCTTTTTTAGAAAGCTCATACCGAAGAGGGCGTTCACCAATAGAATCAACCATTTCAAGCTCAATCAAACCATTAAGCGCGCTCACAATCTTTCTCTCACCAATCTGCTCACCAATTGCGTTTCCAACATATTCGCTTAATTGCTTGCGAGTCATCGGAGATGGATTATACGAAAAAAGCTTATTTTGCAACAAAATAGTCATAACTTCGTACTGCACTTTAGAAATCGCTGTTTTCTTGGAGAACTCGAATAGCTTATCCATGCAGTAAATAATCTGTTTTAATTGCACACTAATATTGTCAAATACTTCAATCTGCGCTTTTTCAATATATTCCAACATCGTACAGCAGAACATAGTTAAATCATTACAATTAAACAGTTCCTGCGCTTTAGAAAAAGCAGAATAGTATCCAGATTTTTCTGCATAAATTATAGAGCTTAAGCTCAAAATTGTTGGCATCGAAAGCTGCTCATGCAATTGCAAAGCAAGCAAAAACCGCCCAGTTCTGCCGTTTCCATCGTAAAACGGATGCACACTCTCAAAAGCATAGTGGCACATGCACGCTTTAATAAGAGTTGGAACTTCGTTGCTATTCATCAAACTCAACATCTGCGTTAAATGATTTTGAATTTCCGCTTCCGTTGCATCGCCATCGTGCACTACATTATTTGCACCATCACGAATACTTACTTTTTTCTTCCTAAAAATCTCACCATCTGGAATATCGCCTGATTCTAATTCACCCTGCATAATACTGTTGTAGATTTTTCGTATATCTTGCAATGTTTGCGGAATTGAAGTGCTACTCTCCTTTGAATCCGCAACTGACTCTACATTCAAATCCGCAACAGATTCCGCAACAGACTTTTCTTTAGAATCTGCAAGCTCAAGAAAAAGCTTAGTAAATTCACTAAAACGCGTATGCTTGTTCTGCTCGCTCGCAGCATCAAGTGCTTTGGAAAGCTCTTTTCTTGTACTATGAACGCCTTCAATAATGTTGGTATTTTGCACTTCTTTTGCAATAAGTTGCATTAAA
This sequence comes from uncultured Gardnerella sp., assembly GCF_947280595.1. Taxonomy (NCBI): domain Bacteria; kingdom Bacillati; phylum Actinomycetota; class Actinomycetes; order Bifidobacteriales; family Bifidobacteriaceae; genus Gardnerella; species uncultured Gardnerella sp. The sequence goes on from NZ_CAMYOS010000002.1 coordinate 67,580, forward strand.
TACTCGCGCTGAGCAAACCGTGGTAATCTGCCCCACGCTTTTTCAACCGCTTTTTCAGCATACGAAATATCATTCATGTGCATTACAAGATCCGTTACGCACGTTGCAAAAATTTCATGACTATCAAATACGATTCCGGAACGATACGTAGCAGGATTATCAATGCGCAATCGATATTCTTCTTCCGCAATATCACAAGGTTTTGCATTACTTTTAGACATTGCAACTATCTTGCGTATTGTTTTGTAATCCATAATGCGACTCCATTTACATTATTGCGTTTACGTTATTAAAGATTTTGTAGTATTGGCTTGAAATATTTTTGTTTGCGCCATTTTGTTTGCGCCATTTGGCTTATACACAAATAACGCATTTATTACAAATTGATCACATAGCTAATGTAAAAGTCTATTCTATACCGACATTTTCCCAAAATGAAGGCATAGAGAGCAAAAACATTCGTCTATACCGACATTTTTGCAAAACAGCGGCATAGCACGCAAAAAATATTCATTCATACCGACATTTTCGCAAAAACGCACTATAGAAAAACATTTCTGCAAAAACAAACGTCAAGCCACTTGTTTCGGCGTAACATGATTTACGCGTTTTAATGCCAAGCAAATCCCACTTCGCAAATTTGAAAATTTTTTAATTTTGCGAAGTGAGGTGATATTCACACGAGCCTCAAAACGCAATAAACAGAACGCGTTACAACCCAAAAAGCTTCAATAGCGCGCGGAACGTATCTTGACCATCATAGCAAGTTTCAACTAGGAACCCTCGCTCATTACTGTATTCTTTGAGACCGCGATAATAGTAATATTTCTTTTGATCCTCAATAATAAACGGCACAATATTATGCTTTAAGCATTCCTTAAAAGCAATCAAACGCCCAACTCTACCATTACCATCCTGAAATGGGTGTATCCGCTCAAATCTGTAATGAAAATCAACTATATCTTCTAGCTGCAAATAAGTTTTAGCAAGGTATTCTGCCAACAACTTGCTAATCTCCTCATGCACTTTTTTCGGATCGCAAGTTTGCACACCGCCTACAACATTCGCGCGCAACTTGTAATCACCCACACGAAACCAAGGTAGAAGCTCATCACTGGTTCCACGTTTAAGCAACAAATGTAAATGCTTAATCATGTCTTCACTAAGAGGCTCTTCAGCAACGTCAATACAGTAATCAATCGCGCGAAAATGATTCACTGTTTCAACAATGTCGTCAACCTTAATACTTGTGTTCTCTACTACGCCAACACTTGAATCCGCGCCATCAACTACACCATCCGCTTTTTCTTCGGAATCAATAGTATTAGTTTCAAAAATTCGCCTAGTTTGATCTTCACTCAGCTGGCTTCCTTCAATATGATTCGAGTTGTACGTCATACGAATTTGAAGCTCGTGATAAATTCCGCCTGGAATACGATACGCCTTTTCTTCCCTCAGCCTTTGCAGAATAGGGTTACTTGAGATTACGCAATACAATTCACTCGGATTACATTGTAAATAGTTGCTAATCTTCGCGATTACTAAATTTGATAGTTTTTCACCTTTTGAGATTTTTGCAATCGTACGAGAAGAAATATGCAACTCGGCTGCTAACTGCGATTTTTTAACGCCTTTTTCACGCAGCATGTTGTTCAATCCCGTGTAATCATACATTTTTAACGCTTCTCTTTCTGCCTCTTGCCTTGCTTTATGGAGATGAATTATTACGAATCTAAATACTAACGCACTAAAATCTTTACTTATTTTCCCATAATCAACATCAAAAGTAAAGATAATTGCGATTTTACGCACGCAAAAGTAAAGATTCGAAATTTAACGAATCCAGCATCGGCAACATCACACGTTCACTATTCAAGCAACACTAACGCTTGACGTTAGTAACGCAATACGTTACCATAGTTTTATGGAGACAAGAGAAAAGGAACTTAATGATTACCTATACGGCGGTCCATACCCAAAAGGTTATCCCACAGGATTAGAAAAAATCCTAAAGAGAAAGCTACAGATACTAAAGGCTGCATACAATTTGCAAGACCTTAAAGCACCGCCAGGAAATCAGCTTGAGCCACTCAAAGGCAATCTACTTGGATACTGGAGCATCAGAGTAAATAAACAATACAGACTAATTTTCAAATGGAACGACAATACGAAAGAAGCTTACGATGTCTACTTCGACGACTACCACAGATGACTACTTGAGCACTCCAGGTGAAATTTTGCGCGAAGAATTTATGGAACCGCTTAAAATCAGCTCATACAAACTTGCTCACGCTATCGGTGTATCCCAAACAGCAATCGGAGAAATCTTAAACGGCAAACGCGCAATCAGCGTAGCAATGGCATACAAGCTATCTAAAGCTTTTAGAACAACCCCAGATTTCTGGCTCAACCTTCAACGCGACTACGACATTCTGCGATTTGACGAATCCAGCATAGGCAAGATACAGCCACTCGTTTCGGCGTAACGCCATGCGGATTCTACCTGCTTTAAGTGTCGATTTTTAGTTTCGATTGCTCATTAAGTTCAGGAGAATCAAAAATCCGTACACAAATTACATCTGTTTGACATGCGTAAATTTTATTTTCAAAGAATACGCTTTCAATGAAAGATGCCATGATTATTGTTTTGCAAACACCAGTCGATTCAGTAAAAGGTATAAGTAATAAAAAAAGAGGGTTATCCCCCCCAAAAAAGACTTAAACAACAAACAATAAAAGGGCTTTCAAACGCGAACACAATGTGTAAAACAATGCGAGCACGTTCAAAAGCCCTTAAACTAGTTGCTAAACTACAGCAAGTTGCTAAACTATAGCAACCATACTAACTAGCAAACCTTACGCAACAAGCCACCAGCAGTAAGCAAGCCACCAGCAGTAGCGAACATTAACATAACAAACAATGTTAGAACAACATTAACACCAGTAATCGGCAAAGAATGCTTCCTATCCTTCTTGGTAGTAGTATCCTTCTTAACATTATTCTTAACTGTAATATTCGTCCAAGCAAGCTGATTACCCTCTTGATCAACAAGAACAACAGTATGCTTACCAGAGTAACCATCAGGGAACTTAGCATCGAACGATATAACACCGTTCGCACCAGCCTTAACAGTCACATAATCACTACCATCAGCGCCGTGCAAAAGCTTAGGAGTAGAGTATATAAACGCATAAGCGCGCACAGAACCCTTCTGCTTCAACTCATTATTGAAACTCTCATTGTCAACATGAACAACAACCCTATTAGTCACGCCAGCGTTAGCAACATTATTATTCCCAACAACAATCTTATTCTTAACTTCATTCTTAAGATCATTCACACTCTTAGGAGCAGCAGGGACTTTAGGTGCAGACTGCTCAACATTCGAAACATTAACACTATCGCTACGTGGAGTAGGAACATCACCGCTACCGCCACGCGTGTTAGGAAGCTTAGGGATGCACACATGATGACACTTCTCATAACTAATATCCAAACCACTCTTCTTCAACTCTGCTATATTAGCATCGTTTTGCGCACTACTATTAACTGACAAATGAGTAAGATTAGATAAGTCTTTTAACGGAGCATAATTTTCAATACTATTGCAACAACCTATAGACACCCATGAAAGAGTCTTAAGATTACTTAATGGAGCTATATTCTTTAAACTACATGCAGTTAGGTAAATAAAGTTCAGAACGCTTAAATTCTTAATAGGTGAAAGATCTGAAAGATTGTCAGAGCTTAGGGTCAAAGTTCGTAATTTAGTAAGATCTTTCAAAGGCGTAAGATCCGAAAAATCACCGCGCGCACCCAACCTTGTTAAGTTCGTGAGAGCATGCAAAGGCGTAAGATTCGAAAAATCACCAGATATATCCAACTCTGTTAAGTTCGTAAGATTCTTCAAAGGCTCAAGACTAGACACGTAAGACTCAGATAAAAACAATCTCTTTAATTTAGTAAACTTACTCACGAAAGAAAAATCTTTGATATTTTCAGCACGACCTAGCTCTAAAAAGCTTAAGTTCGTAAAACTAGAAATTACACTAGAATCACTACCAGTATATTCACTAATATGCAATTCGTCTAAATTCTTTTCACTTAAAGGTGAAAGATCTGAGAACTTACTTCCCCATACCTCTACATTCTTTAATTTAGTAAGATCCTTCAAAGGCTCAAGACTAGTAACACTCTTAGTTACACCGATATTTAAATCTTCAAGATCTTTAAAATTAGTCAACTTCGAAATATCAGAGATCTTACACCGACCATTTCCATCTTGTAAGTATAACTCTTGTAATTTAGTAAGACTCTTAATAGGATCAAGACTAGTAACGCTCTTAGTTGGAATACGTAATTTAGTTAATTTCGTAAGATCCTTCAAAGGAGAAAGATCAGATACTGAAGTTGTAGTACCAAGATAAATATCTATAGTCAACTCTTGTAATTTAGTAAGACTCTTAAGCGAATCAAGACTAGTAATACCACTTATTGTACTACCAGAGATATTAAGCTTAGTCAATTTAGTAAGTTTCCCAATCGACTTTAAGCTGTCGTCAGAGAAGGCGCCACCATCAAATTTAAGACTTTCAAGATTTATGAAATTCTCAATACCTGAAAAATCTGTACTAGTATTACTTTTATACGTTGTAAGATCTAAACTTTTCACTTGTTTAGCTTGACCATAAGTAACTTCAGTAGCAATGGAATTTTTGATAATTCCACTGCTTTTTAGTGAGTTAAGCACAGCGTACTTAAAATCTTGATTTTTAAACACAATGTTATCGTTATCATCATGCACACTATTCTCAGTATTACCACCGCCACTCGTGCTAGCAAAAGCAACTGGAGGAAGCGATGCAAAAGCAAAACCGCTAAGCAAAGTCACGGCAGCAACAAAAGCACCTATCGCTTTCTTATTTAGCATAATTTATCCTTTCTTCTCTCGCGCAAAAGCGCAAATACTATAAGACGAAACAAACTAGTAAAACAATGAAATTAAAACCAGAATGAATCAACACTTAGTAAAAAGAGTACCCCCCCCGTAGCCAAAATTAACAATATTCAACGTAAAAAATAGGATTACTTCCCCAAAATCTAGCCATTACGCCCACACCAAAAATAACATTCCAACTATAGAGAAACCGGCAAAATAACCCAAAATAAACCAACAAAGACAACAACAAAGACAACAACAAAATAAAAAACAGGAGCTTGGAATAGTCCAAACTCCTGTTTTCGTACCGGCTTTCGCTTTGAAAAAGCCTAAATCACATTAGCATTCGGAAGCACATTACCATCTTTATCAACATTGCAACTATGCTCCACTGCAATCGTAATATGATCAGAGTCAACGGAGAAGAAGCCGTCAGTCACATTAAAAACATGACGTTCGCCTTTTAAATCGTCAACTTTCACTAAACCGTGATCAATTAACGCAAGCACAGCCTCATGTCCAGGAAGTATACCCATCGAGCCATTCACAGAAGGAATAACCACAAACTTAGCTTCACCTTCCCACACAGGATGCCTAGCTGCCACTACACTAACGCGCAGCGTTTTTACTTGCTTATCTACCATAATCACGCACCAAACTCTTGCTGCATATCGTGCCAACGATGCTCAAGATCATCAATGCCACCAATACCGGAGAATGCCTGCTCAGGAATCTCATCATAAACGCCATCGCAAATGCGAGTGAACGCTTCAATGGTTTCATCAGCTGGCACGTAAGAACCTGGGCGACCAGTGAACTTTTCAGCAACATAGAAGTTCTGACCAAGGAACTGCTCAATTTTACGAGCACGGCTCACAGTAGTCTTATCTTCCTCACCAAGCTCATCAATACCAATCAAAGCGATGATATCTTGCAGCTCCTTATTACGTTGCAAAATAGCTTTCACACGATTAGCGCAATCATAATGAGCTTGACCAACATAACGAGGATCAAGAATTCTAGAAGTAGAAGCCAAAGGATCTACAGCAGGGTAAATACCTTTAGCTGCAATATCACGCGAAAGCTCTGTAGTTGCATCCAAGTGAGTGAAGGTTGTTGCAGGTGCAGGATCAGTGTAATCGTCTGCAGGCACGTAAATAGCCTGAAGTGAAGTAATAGAATGACCGCGAGTAGAAGTAATACGCTCTTGCAACGCACCCATTTCATCAGCCAAGTTTGGCTGATAACCCACTGCGGAAGGCATACGACCAAGCAACGTAGAAACCTCTGAACCAGCCTGAGTAAAGCGGAAGATGTTATCAATAAACAGTAACACATCCTGATTCTGAACATCGCGGAAATACTCAGCCATAGTCAAAGCTGTTAAAGGCACGCGAAGACGAGTCCCAGGAGGCTCATCCATCTGACCGAAGACAAGTGCAGTTTTCTCCAAAACTCCAGCTTCAGCCATTTCGCCGATTAAATCGTTACCTTCACGAGTACGTTCACCAACGCCAGCAAACACGGAAACACCACCGTGATTCTGTGCAACGCGCTGAATCATTTCCTGAATCAACACAGTTTTACCAACGCCAGCACCGCCGAACAAACCAATTTTTCCGCCTTGCACATACGGCGTAAGCAAATCGATAACCTTAATACCTGTTTCAAACATTTGAGTCTTAGACTCAAGTTGATCGAAAGCAGGTGGGTTACGGTGAATTGGCCAACGCTCAGTCACTTCAATGTTCTCACCTGGCTTAGCATTCAAAATGTTGCCAGTTACATCGAACACATGGCCTTTAGTTACATCGCCAACAGGCACTGAAATAGGGCCGCCTGTATCTCTTACTAAAGCACCACGAACCAAACCATCCGTAGGTTTCAAAGCCACTGCGCGCACAGTAGAATCACCAAGATGCTGTTCAACTTCCAAAGTAATCTCGTGAACAGTATCTCCCTCAGTGTTACCAACAGTCGCAATATCAACTTTGAGAGCATTATAAATATCCGGCAGATAGCCGACAGGAAACTCAACATCAATAACAGAACCTTGTACACGCGTTACGTGACCGGCTGTTGGGTCGACTTCCTTTTTAGCCTCTGGAGGTGCTGTGGTCTGATTTTCAGCCATTGCTCCTAATCCTCCTCATTATTCAGCGCATCCGCGCTGCCGATAATCTCGGTAAGTTCCTGCGTAATAGAAGCCTGACGAGAAGCATTAAGTTTCCTCGTCAAATCTTCAACCAAATTACGTGCGTTATCTGTAGCCGTATGCATAGCATTCTGGCGACTTGCAGTTTCTGAAGCAGCAGAAGTCAAAAGACACTCATGAATACGAGATTGAATATATTTTGGCAAAACAGCGTCCAAAACTTCGTCTGGGCTAGGCTCAAAGCAATATTCAACTGCATCATGATTACTACGACTTACTGCTTCTACACGAGCGTTCACTGCACCAGTAGAAGAAAGTGATGCTGATGGACCTGAAGCTGCCTCATAATCAGGACGGTGCATAGAAAATTCTTCGCCATCCTTTAATGGAACTAATTCCACAGGCAGCATGCGCAAAGTACGCACCTTTTGTCTGACCATATTGATGAACTCAGTGAAAACAATATATAGTTCAGAAACTCCACCATCATTTTCTGGCTTCATATAAGCATCCATTAAAGTATCAGAAATTTTTTCTGCAATAGTCACATCAGGATGATCCGTAGAACCTTCCCAAGTGCCTGCAACATCTCTATTACGATACTTGTAATATGTTGCTCCACGGCGTCCGTAAACGTATAGATCAGCATGCTTACCTTCAGAATCTAATTTTGCAAGCAATGCTTCCGTCTCTCGAATAATTGAAGACGTAAAAGCACCAGCCATACCACGATCTGAAGTTAGCGCAAGCACAGCAACACGATTACCGCCACCTGTTTTACCAAAAATAGGATGCTTAACATTTTCCTCATGATGAGCCACCAGCGCCTGCACGGCATCGAAAATCGCATCACTATATGGCTTTGCGTTCAAAGCAATATCGCGAGATTTAGCAATATGTGATGACGCAATCATTTCCTGAGCTTTGAATATTTTACCCAAAGACTGTGTGGAAATAATCCTCGATTTCAATGCAAGTTGGGAAGACATATACTACTTCTCCCCAGACTCGTTAGAATCAGATTTACGCTTTTCAGACTTCTTAGCTATAAGCTGCTCTTTTTCAACAGGAGCAGGATTTTCAGCTGGCGGCAAAGAATCCTTCACGATCAAAGGCTTACCAGCAGAAGTCTTAAATGTTCTGCGGAAATCGTCAATAGCAGCATCAAGCTTAGACTCAGTTTCCTTAGTAAAATCTTCAGTATCGTGAATTACTTGCAAAATATCAGTTCCTTTATCAAGGTAATCTAATAATTCGCTTTCAAAACGCAAAACATCTTTTACAGGAATATCATCAAGCTTGCCATGCGTACCTGCCCATACAGAAACAACCTCTTGCTCCATAGAGCGAGGAGAGAACTGCTTCTGCTTAAGTAACTCAGTCAAACGAGCACCACGAGTAAGCTGAGCCTTGGAAGCTGCATCCAAATCTGAAGCAAACATTGCAAAGGATTCCAAAGACTTATAGCGAGCCAAGGAGATCTTCAGCATGCCAGAAACTTTCTTCAAAGCCTTTGCTTGAGCAGCACCACCAACACGGGAAACGGAAATACCGACATCAACTGCAGGACGCTGACCAGCATTAAACAAATCAGACTGCAAGAAGATTTGACCATCAGTAATAGAAATCACGTTGGTTGGAATGTATGCGGAAACATCGTTTGCCTTTGTTTCAATAATCGGCAAACCTGTCATAGAACCGCCACCCAAATCATCGGATAGCTTAGCGCAACGTTCAAGTAAACGAGAGTGAAGATAGAAAACATCACCTGGATAAGCTTCACGCCCAGGTGGACGGCGCAAAAGCAAGGAAATTGAACGGTATGCTTCTGCTTGCTTCGACAAATCATCGAATACAATCAAAACATGTTTGCCGTTATACATCCAATGCTGACCAATAGCCGAACCAGTGTAAGGCGCAATATACTTAAAACCTGCAGAATCAGAAGCTGGGCTAGCAACGATCGTTGTATACTTCATAGCTCCTGCTTCTTCAAGGCTCTGACGTACAGCAGCAATAGTTGAACCCTTTTGTCCAATTGCCACATAGATGCAACGAACTTGTTTCTTCGGATCTCCAGTTTCCCAATTTGCACGCTGATTGATAATAGTATCAATAGCAATTGCAGTCTTACCTGTCTGGCGATCACCAATAATAAGCTGACGCTGACCGCGTCCTATTGGCGTCATAGCATCAATTGCCTTCAAACCTGTTGACAATGGTTCATCAACAGGGTGACGGTGAATCACATCTGGTGCTTGAGCTTCAAGAATACGACGCTCTTTGCACTCAATCGCACCCAATCCATCAATAGGAGCACCCAAAGGATCCACAGTACGACCAAGGTAAGCATCACCCACTGGTACGGATAACACCTCACCTGTGCGATATACTTCCTGCCCTTCTTCAATGCCCGTAAAATCGCCTAGTATAACTACGCCAATTTCATGAGCATCAAGATTGAACGCAAGACCGAGAGTATCGTTCTCGAACGTAAGCAACTCATTCGCCATGCAGCCGGACAATCCAGCTACGTGAGCAATGCCATCGCCAGCCGTAACAACATATCCAACTTCTTGAGTTGGCATATCTGTTGGCTTATACGAGTCAACGAACCCATCTAGAGCCTTGCGGATCAGGGCGGGATCAATAGATAGTTCCGCCATAATTCTCCTTATGTACATTATGTACTTGCGTGAAGCTATTCGCTCCAAGCTTTGGCTTTCAGCAAATTGTGAATATCACACAAATTTGCCACAAGCATTATTTAATTGCCTGAGTCCATGCACCATTGCGCGCTGAACGCTGTAATTGTTTCAGCTGCATCAACATGGTACGATCAGTTACTTTATCTCCGATGCAAATGCGCATACCACCAAGCACATTAGGATCTACAATTGGGTTAATGTAAGCACGGTGACCCAATTTCTTACTGTAAATCTCAATCAATCGCTTGATTTGTTTCTCGCTAAGAGGCTGTGCTGTGGTTACTGTCACTAATGTTTCTCCAGCTTCACGCTCGAAACCAGACCATGCACCACCAAAGCTACCTTTCTTACCGGTATCTTCTCCGCCATGCCATGTACCAACTAAGTAATGCATGATGCGTAACACAACTGGATGCGCTTTATCTCCTATAAGATCGTCAATAAGACGAGATTTATCTTCAGAAGATCTATTCGGATCAGTAATTGCATCAGAAAGCTCAGGATACTGATTAAGAGTGTCTACTAACAAAGACAACTCGTCGGCAATACGCTGTGCCTCGTCGTGCGCGTCCGTAATGGCTTGCACAAGCGAAGTACGAGATAAGCTCTCACTCACTCGCGATGCTTTTGCCTGCATCCTTTACCTCCCACTATTCATGATCTGAATTTTCTGTATTCTCAACTTCATCAATGACGTGGTCGAGAACTTGTGCGCTCACTTTTTCATCATCCAACTTCGATGCAAGAATCTTGCCTGCCAAGGCAGCGGCCAATACTGAAACCTCTCCTTGAAGACTAGACATAGCATGCTTATGCTGAGCTTCAATAGAACGCTGCGCTTCACTAATAATCTTCGCAGCATCATGTTCAGCACGCTGGCGAGCTTCATCAATAATCTTTGAAGCTTCTGAACGAGCTTGCTCTCGTGTTTTAGCAGCATCGGCTTGAGCCTGAGCTACTTGAGATTCAATATTTTCTTTAAGCTCATCTGCTTCACGCTGTGTTTCAGCAGCTTTAGCCATTCCGCCTTCAATTTTTTCTGCACGTTCATCGAAAATTGCTTGGAACTTTGGCATAACAAACTTGTAGAAGAATACTGCAAGAATCACCAAAATGATGAGCGACCACACGAGATCGTAAGCTTCAGGCAAGAACAATGCCAATTTACTATCTCCGGCTGCAAAAGCCATGGCTTGTCCTTTCTTTTTTATTACCTATGACGTTTTCACGTCTACACATAAAGTCTTTACTCAGGCGTTCATACCCATGATGTATGAAACGAATCCGAGCAAGCCCAAAACCTCAATGAAGGCCAAGCCTACGAACATGAACAACTGCACACGATTGCCAACCGCTGGCTGACGAGCTGTGGATTCCATAGCCTTAGATACTACAAAAGACATACCTAATGCTGGAGCGATAGTTGCAATAGCAAATCCAAGAATGCTGAGGTTACCAGTCAAACCTGCGAGAGCAACGATAGTATTCATTTTTATTCCTTTCTTTATAAACTGCTTACAGTAGTTAAACTGTTATCAGTTCAAAATTTATGCAATTTAACTTGATACAAGTTATGCGATTCATATTTTGTATAACTTAGGCAGCAGCAGCCGCGTTCTTTTCTTCCTCTTCCGGATAACTTTCCGAAACATAAACCGATGCAAGAACAGTGAAAATAAACGCCTGCAATCCTGCAACCAAAATCTCAAACACCGTAAATAATATTCCGCCAAGAAGCCACAATACTCCTCCTAATGCGAGAAGTTTATTGCTTGAATCTACAACATAAAAATTAGTAAAAACTAAGCAAGTAGCAACTAGCAAATGCCCTGCAACCATATTTGCAAACAGACGTATTGTAAGAGAAAGTGGTCTGACGATTATAAGTTCTATAAGTTGCAATGGCGAAAGAATGAAGTAAATAGGCCAAGGCACTCCAGCTGGGAATAACGCTTCACGGAAGAAGCGCAAAAATCCTTTTTCTCGTATACCAACATAAAGATATTGACATACAACCCACAATGCAAAAACCAATGGAGCAGCAATTGACGCAGTTGCAGCAATATTAAAACCTGGAATAACAGCGCACAAATTAAAGCAGAATATTGTTAAAAATAGCGTAGACATCATAGGAACATAACGCTTGCCACGCTCTTCGCCAATCATCTCATAAACAATGTTGTATCGCACAAAATCCATAAGAGTTTCAACTAGACTCTGCCAACGAGATGGAACTAACCTTGCTCGCGCGGCACTGATACCAAATACAAGCATGATTATGATCATCATCAATAATCGCACTAAAATAATGCGATTCATTGCAAATGGAGTTCCTTGGAACAAAATTTCTGGAGGCAAAAAATCCTTAATATTAGGCAACTCTGGCTGACCTGACGCTATTACCATAGCATTGGTAAAGCCTCCAACGACTCCGCTCACTGACGCCTCCTGCTAGTTTGACGCACCTTATAAAAACAAGCTGCACTTTTTGCAAATCCGTCTTTGCCAGGCGGCATGCATAAACCGAAAATACGGCTTCTGAATTCCGATTCTACTCGTGCTTTGTACATAACTTATACTCCCTGTAGTTTATCACATTTTAGACTTATGGTTTTTATTTATTTTCCGATAAAATACAAGAAAATATATAAATTTTTATAAGGATACGGTTAATTCACGTAAAAATTACCACTATATTTTTGAAAATTATTCATGCACATATGTTCACTTCTATGCCACAAACCGTACCCCTCCACGGTAAATATTTGACTCTTAAGTAAGCTGCACGCGCTAACTGCAGACTTTAAAATTGGAAAAACACTTAATTTTATTAAGCATATGTTTATTAAAATATAAGACTATGTATAATTTGGTATGTTTTTGCAAAGAAACACGCCAAAAACTTGACAAATCTTAATTTGCACCTATTGTAGATAGAGCTGTTAAAAATAGCCGACGCGGGGTGGAGCAGCTCGGTAGCTCGCTGGGCTCATAACCCAGAGGTCCATGGTTCAAATCCATGCCCCGCTACTAAAAGCCAAGAATTAAGCAATTTTCTCACGATTTGCTAATGTTCTTGGCTTTTTTACTTTACTTAAATATTCCTCATTATCTCTTTACTGCAAATCTTCCATTACGCTAAAATCAAATCGAGAAGGAAAGGAATTAAGTTAATGAGGGGATTAAATACGTTTAATTCTGAGCAAAATTTAACTTTAGATTTATTGGAAGCAGAAAAAACATTGGACGTTAATGAAACTGCAAAAAAATTATCTGTTTCTACTGCAACTATAAGAAATTGGGTAAAACTAGGAAGAATTAAGAAAATAAATACATCAGGCAAAAAATTATTATTCGAAGAACACGAAGTAGAAAAACTTTTATCAGATATAATCACAGGGAAATCTGATAAATTAACCAAACGCAGAAATAAGAAGGCTATTAAAGGACTGAACCTTTACGCTGATTACATTGAAGATGACGGAAAAAATATCTTAATCGGCTCAGAACTAGTAAAGAAAGATTCTGCTTTATATACCGCCATACATACCGATCTGCATACCGATACATATCCAGATCAAGATCCAAATCAAGATCAATATCCCGAAAAAAATATAAGAATTCTTATAGCAACCTTAGCTTTGAAACTTTATTTACAGTCAGCAAAACTTCCATATATTTCATTGCAAGTCTTCATAGCACAAAATAAAAATGACTGCATATCTAAGCTATTGCGAGAATTATTGCACAACATCGACATCTCGCAATTAGGAACGTATCAGAACGTACCAACACCAACTTTCATACCATATCAAGATTTCCTGGGCTTTATATACATTTCAGTTAGCAGCATTTCATATAGAAAATCTACTGGCTCTTATTTCACACCAATAAATATCGTAAATAAATTACTTGATTCAGTAAAAGCATCTACACAGTTCAATAATGGAAATATTATTGATTTATGCTGCGGAACCGGAAACTTTCTTCTTGCATCACTCAAAAGAGGTGCGTCAATAGAGCGTTTATACGGTAACGATATAGACGAAATCTCAGTTTCTATTGCGAAATTAAACCTTTGTATAAACGGAATAAACAATATAAATACACTAAATGAACATATTAGAAAAGTTGATTCTCTATTAAATAGAGATACGAGAAAATATGATCTCGTAATTGGCAATCCGCCTTGGGGATATGTTTATTCCGAAACTGAAATTAATAAACTTCTAAATAGTTACAAAACAGCATCAAAGAAAGGCTCTGAATCTTATGACTTATTCATGGAGTTATCTTTAAATATTATCAATCAAAATGGGCTAATAGCATATGTTTTGCCAGAAGCCATCTTAAATGTAAAAGCACATCAAAAAATAAGATGTTTCATAAAAAATACATCTTCTATAAAATTTGTTAGCTATATTGGCAATCCTTTTACAGGAGTAGCCTGCCCTTGCATACTTATTGTCTTAAAAAAGGATGGCGAAGGAAGTACTATAGGCTGCAATATTGAAACGAACAATTTAAGATTCACAATAAATAAGAACCGTGATCTATCAGAAGAATATTGGAATTTTGACCTTTCTGACGAAGATGTTGATTGCTTAGAAAAACTTACTAACGTAAAAAACGGATTTACACTGAAAAATCAAGCTGACTTTGCATTAGGCATTGTTACTGGAGCAAATAAAAAATATATTTCTAATACAAAAAACCCACAAAATGAGATGATACTTAAAGGAAGCAATCTACATAAATATTATTTTGACAATAGCGATAGCTACATCCATTTCGTTCCGAACACATTTCAACAAGTAGCTCCCATTGAAATGTATCGCGCAAAAGAAAAGCTAATTTATCGCTTTATATGCGAAGCTCCAGTTTTTTCTTACGATGCAAATCAAACATTATCTCTAAATAGTGCCAACATACTAATTCCTCACGTTACAGGGATTAGCATGAAGTATATTTTAGCAATACTAAATTCTAGAACAATAACTTATTGGTGTCGTAAAAAATATAATTCAGTAAAATTACTCAGATCACATATTGAAGAAATACCATTCCCAACACCTTCAAGCGAGGAACAAAATACAATTGTGAAGCTTGTAGATAATTTACTAAGCTTAGAAAATCATTGCACATTAGATAAAACAACTCTTTACAATGAGATCGAAGAGCATGTTATGAGATTATATAATCTTAATAACTCAGAAAAGGAGATAATAAACAGCTTTTCTAGTCAATTCGATTCTTTTCTAAAGTAGTAAATTTCTTTTCTAAAGTAGTAGATATTTTGACTCAAATTGCAACAACTAACAGAATTATCACTGTGACTAAAGTTACACAGTTTCGAGTAAGGTTCCGTACTTGAGTAAAGCTCAGAACTAAACTAAATTGACGGACTTGAGTAAAGCTCAGGATTTTAATAAAGTGCCTAATTCTACTAAACTGCCGGATTTAAATTACATAGCAGATCAACTAAACTGCCAAAATGCTATTCTTCTATTTTTGAAAACAGATCATATAATTCTTCATACGTAAGAACTCGTTTTAGATGATTCTCCATATGGTAATGTAGAGTCCCTTGATTCAAATGGAACTGCCCTTCTCCTTCATTACCACGATGTTGCTTATTGGAATATCCAGGGCACTTTAAAACCTCATCTTTTGTCATTGAAAATATCCGAATGCAATCTGCAAAGAATAGACCATAATAAAGAACCTGAAATTCTTTAGTTTTTACTTGTTGAATATTGCAATCAAAAGCAAATCCCTTTTCTACATCACTACTTTTCATTGAGCGATTAGCAAGGTTTGCTTTTTTACATTGGCTAATTACATTTGTATCTAGAATTTTATCGTCATTTTCTTTCATAACGGTTGAGAACTTTACTTCAACTCGTCCTTCTGTTTGAGAATATTTATCAAATGCAGAATCATGGGATTCAGACATGTTATAAAGATACTTAATCATTATTTCTGCTACTGTACCGAACCTGCGAGTTCTAAGAGCAAAAATACCATCTCTAAATTCCTTCAATTCTTCCGACTTATCCACTTGACTTTCCAATTTATCTTCCACTTTATCTTCCACCTTACTTTACACTTTCTCGGATTTCTACTTTACGATTTGTAGATGTTAGAGTTCGATTTTTACTTTACGATTTTAGATTTTAGATTTTAGATTACGATTTTTACTTTACGATTTTAGATTCAAAATCTTTTCCAATATATTGAAAACTACAATCGAATTCATATTTATTTTTTATTTACTAATATTTTGTTCTACATATCGCGCTAATAGTCAAAATTATTTCTAAAAACAAATTAAACACTTAAAAGCGCATATATCAATAAAGCAAAATAGACAAACGACGGCGAGCACGTTTCAAACGCTCATCATCCGCTGGAAGCATTGCAAAATACTCAAGCATTCTAGAGCGAACAGTATCAAAATCATTGCGATGCGTAGCAACTAGAAAATCAAGCAATCTGTCAAAAGCATCTTCAATATGGCCATCAATCATATCTACATCCGCTACAGCAAGCTGAGTATTAACATCATCAGGATTATCACCAGCAGATTTACGAACTTCAGCAACATTTGTATTCACGTTGCGCGCAAGCAATAAGGCTTTAGCATGCTCACGAGCAGCAAGAACATCATGAGGATCAGCTTCCATAACCTTAGCATATTCGCGAGCAGAACCCTCATAATCACCTTGTGCTGCAAGCTCATGCGCTTTTTCATGAGCAGGAGGAACTTTTTCAATAGAACTAAACTCAGACTTACTTTCACTTTCATTACTATCATCTAAAGTAGAATCATCTGAACTCTCTATAAAGGGAGCAGTTCCAGCAACTCCAGATTGTTCTGCAACCTGAACGAGTTTTGGCAAAATTACTGTGCAAATTTGTTGCATTTCCTCATCGCTTGGTAAACCATTCACAATTGGCATTGGTCTTCCGCCAACCAAACCATATATTGAAGGAAGCTCACGAGCGCGCAATGCCTGAACAATATTAGGACTTTCATCCGCGTCAATACGAGCTAATTGCATACGACCATCAAGAGAATTTACTGCATCAGCTAATTTTTGAGCTACTTCATAACAGCTTTCATCGCTATGCTGCCAAAGAAGAAGAACAATAGGGAAGCTAACAGAAGTTTGAACCATCGATTGGAACGATTGCTCATTTACATCAATAACGTATCCGCCAGCTTTTGGAGCAGATCCAGCATTATTTACAGAAGAAGATTCCGCTGCCCTAGCAGCTTGCTTAGCTTGAGCTTCAACGCGGCGCTTAACTGACTCTAAGTCTACTGCTCCAGCAAGGGAAAATACTCCAGGATTCATGTTCTGCGATTGTTCATTCGCCATATTATTTGCCTCATTTTCAATTCACAGTACTTATATCACAGTACTTATATCACACACTCACGCATAAAAGCGAGATAAAGTGAGATAAAATCTGGATAAGCGCTATAAAATCTCAATAATCTCAATAGACCTCAATAAAAATTCAATAAACCTAAATAACCTCAACAAACCTCAACAATCTAAAGTGCTTCTACTTTAATCGGCTGACGTTCAGCACCAACAGGAGTAATTTTCATATTTGATCCAGCGTGAGGAATAACCAAAGCAATAACATTAACGTATGTAACGCGCATCGTTGATTTTGCAGGAGAATCTCCAAAAAGCGCTTTTTCTTCATCTGAAGCAGGTCGCGATTCTCTTCCCTCTCCAGCTTTGCGAATCCACACAGAATCAATTCTTGCAACCACTAGATCATTGCCGTCAGTAGAACGCATAACGCTAATATCACCTAAAGCAGGCGAAAAAGTTTGCTCCTGAGTACCTTTATTACGCTCCATACCTTCCTGAACTGTTTTCGAAAGCTCGTTTAACTTTTGACGTAAATAATCATTTGAAAAACGGTTAGCAAACTTACTTTTATCTCCATGTTGCAAAACATCTGCATAAGCTACAACAGCATCTCGAGGTGTCATAACTAATCCAGAATCATTATCTTTACCCATTGAAGATCCTATAGAAGGCACTGCAAACTTAGGTAGATGCACTCCTGGGAACAATCGCGAAACAGCCCATAATTTGTAATTTGCGCGAGCGCGATCCTGACGAAAAACTAGAAGACGCTTAGACTGCTGATCTTTAGTCGTTGTTGTAATAGTCATAATATCTCGCGGCCAAGCAGGATTTACAGGAATGATTGTTTGAGCAACTTCACGAGGAATAGTTGTTTTAGGATCTAATTTTCCTGTTTTACTAGCAACAGTAAGCTCACTGGTTCGCACAGCCAACTCAGGACCACTCAAATATGAATCTAAACCTTCTACTTTTTTCTCATCATTTGCACGCTCTAGAGCACGCAAAATTCCAAGACGTATGTCTTTCTCTTTAATCATCGTAACGTCAGGCTGCTCTTTTAAGACTTGACTTTCAACAGGCTTAGGAACTTGACCGTCACAAGCAGAAAGACTTAAAGTAACGCCAAAAACTAAAGAAGAAGTAATAATAGAAATAAAAGTTCTAATAATTGATTTACGCATAATATTTTTATCTATCTGCTTATTCTTGTGTTTATTATTATGCATATTCAACTACTCCCCATCATTTTCTGATGAATTGCGGTTTTTGAAGTTATTTTTACGAATCTTACGATATCTATCGTTGACTTGAGCCTTCTCTTGACGTGAACGCTTACGACCGTGCTCATTCTTATTTCCAATATTTCCGCCATTGCCGCGCAATCCGCTCAGCTGACGTTTTCTTCCGCGCGAACGCGAACTGCGAGATTTACCAGAATCATAATCGCTTATATCTTCACTAGTAGCATCACTAATTTCAGAATCAAAGTCACCATTGATCTGAGAATTGTGAGCATCTGAAGAATCCGAAATGTCACTAGAAACATCGCTATCATACGCATCTGACTCATACTCACCTAAATCACTAGCCTCCCGCACATTAGCATCTTCGCGATTTTCGCCATCAGAATCATTGATAACGCTACTACTACTTGACATAACACTTAAATCAGCATTCTCAACTAATTTGCGAACAGCTTTCTTACTTGAATCTCCATATGATTCCTGTGCTAAGCGAGCAAAATAAGATTGCAATTCATCTCTACTTATTACTGCTGTTTCATCTGTAAAATCAGAAGATTTAATATTTGCATAGCTTTCTTTTGACTTGCTTGTTGAAGACGAATTATCATCTCGAATAACTACTGAATACTTCTGTTCATTATTCTGATTTGAAATATTCTCTTTATTCTTCTTACGAGCATGAACACCATGACGAGCATGAGATGAAGAAGACTTACGCTTATGATGCGAGCCAAATAATTCCGCGAACGTTCCAGCAAACGCTTCAATAATACTCACTTCTACACGTTTATTATTAGATTCTGCTTCCAAAAGCATAGAACGACTTGCAATCAACCGCTTATTACGACGATAATGAGGCGACATAGCAAACACTGTTGCAGAAAGAGCCGCCATAATCAGCAACAACGCTCCTACGAAATAAAGAGGAGTGGCAAAATCTGGAATGGTATGCCTACGCCAACGCATTTCAACATATGCATTCTTCGCATTATCACCTAAATCAATAAGAAAAACTCGCCTAGCTAATTGCGAGCGCAACGCTGTAGACTGAGAGGAACTACTGCCGGCATCATTTTTAGTTCCTTCTGAAATATTCAATCCATTCTCATCACGCTTACCAGATTCCGTATGCATATAAGCATCAGGGTGAGTTTGCACAAAATCAGAAAGATTAACAGATAATCGAGCCAACCCCAATTGACAAGTGCTTGAAGCCCATAAATCTGATTTATTAAAAGGCACACTTTGATTTGAATTAGTGTCAGAATTTACACCAGAATTAGAAGAACCGCCAGAATTAGAAGAACCGTTCAAAGAATTTTTATTCTCAGCAGAATCTTCTTTATCCAAAACAGGATCCTTTTTACCTTCTGCTTCTTGAGATACAGACGAAAGTCTATTCCAATCTTTCAAACCGGTAATTCTCGCAACAGGATATCCAGAAACCCATCCGTGCGCATCTTTAGCTAACGCAAGCGCAATACAAACTGGTTTCCTAGAACCTTCTACAGCAACGTCAATACGAACATGATTATCTACCATATTCATAACGCCAGGATCAGTTATAATATAACGCTTATCAATTATATGATCGTAAGCATTTATGATTGAATCAGGCTTCCAAATAGTTGAATTAAGCACTCCTAAAGCAATACTTATTATGGCAAGTATTACGAAAAGAGGAGTCACAATCCCACGCATAATTTTAGCGCGCATTGTTGTTCTTTGCATAGATCTCTTTTCTTTCATAAATAATCCCATAATCGCATATCGCTTCTATTAAATTGCATATCACTTCTATTCTACTAGCTTTTCTTATTAAGTGCATTTCTAGTTTTTTATATATCAAATCAACATAAATCAACATAAATCAACATAAATCAACATAAAACCAGAATAAAATCAACATCACGCGGTAGTCTGAACCTTATGAAAAAAACTAGTTTTATAAAAAAATCTTTTCTAGTACGCGCAACGGCAATTTTAAGCGCTATTATTATGTGCGCTGGATTAGCATCATGTGGCGATGAAGAAGGAAGTCAGTCTGACCCTAAAGCAGACGCAGCTGGAATGCACGTAATGTCCGGAGTGAGTGCAGAAGGCGAATTAGGCAAGATGCCTAAAGTAACATTTAATACTCCTTTTAATGTTGAGAAAAATTCATATGCAATTTTGCAACAAGGAAACGGCGCAAAGATTGAAGAAGGCGACCGAGTTTGCACTCAAGGAACAATTTATTCAGCAAAAGACGGCAAAGAATTGATGAGCACTTGGAAGAAAAAAGATTCTCAAGATTGCTCATTGGTAGTAAATAAAAACCAAACAAATCCTCAATATTATGCTCTTCTAAAGGGAAGAAAATTAAATAGCACAATCGCATTCGGCGTTAAAAGCGAGGGCAAAAATCCTTCTTATCTTATAGTTCTTACACTCGTATCTAAGAGTAAACTATTAACTAAGGCTTCAGGGAAAAAAGTCACTGATATACCTAGCAATTTACCAAAAGTAACTCTTGATAAATCTGGAGCTCCATCATTAGATAAAAATAACTACGTTCCAGATGGCAAGCTTGTTTCTCAAACTTTGATTGAAGGAACTGGAAAAACAGTGACTGATAAAAGCACTGTCACTGCTCATTACAGCGGTTGGACTACAGACAAAGACGGAAAGCTAGTTCAGTTTGATTCATCTTGGAAACGAGGGGCACCTGCAGATTTCTCTTTAAATGGTCAAGTGATTTCTGGATGGACAAAAGGCTTAGCAGGAAAGAAAGTCGGGTCGCAAGTGCTTCTTATCGTTCCTCCAGATGAAGGCTATGGAAAAGAAGATAAAAAGGATGCGAACGGAAAAGTAACAATTCCTGCAAACTCCACTCTTTACTTCGTTGTGGATATTCTTTACGCTTCCTGATTTTGTGACTTTAGATATTAAAGTAAATAAGTAAATAATTAAAAAAGTAAATAATTAAATAAAAAATAAATTGAGGTACCTTAAAAGTTTTTGGTCTATAGATCAAAGTTTTTAAGATACCTCAATTTTTAACAATTAACAAACAATTAACGATTTAAATATCGCGATGCTTTTCAATAACGTAGCCAATTGCGTACATGATTACAGCCCAAGCAAGAACCACTAAACCGGACTGCCACCATGTGAAAACATATGCGTTTGGTGGAAGCTGTACTCTTGTTCCTAAGAATTGATTCACAGCATTGGCTGGTAAAATCTGAATAAGTATTGAAGCCCACTTCGCGAAATTGCTTGTGAGCATAACGACGCTAACAACAGAAGGCAAAATCATCACGGCTCCAATAACGCACATAATTCCGCCAGCAGTTGACTTGCAAATCATGCCGAAACCGTACGCCATTGCTGCCACAAAAACCATGATTGCAGGAGAGCCGAGGAATAGCGTGATAGGCAATTCCCACGCGTTGCTTCCAGATAATCCAGAGACATTATCTCCTATAAAAGCTAATTCTGCAGCAGCCAAAGAAACTGTCATTGCAATAAGTTGCACTACAAAAACGTAGATTGCAACAGCAATAAACTTAGCAGTAAAGAACATACCCCTTTTAGGTACAGCAGTAAGAGAAGCCTGAATTGAAGTCGTAGAATGTTCCGCAGTTACAGCAAGCACTGCAAAAATTGCCAAAACAATCAAAGATACAGAAGCAAAGCTAATAACTAAGCGGAAAATGCTTTCTTGCGATGTAATAAGGCTGCTTTTATCGCTCGGCCCAACAGTAACTACAGCGCTTGATCTGCTTTGACTTGTTCCATTTCTACCAGCGTCAACATTAGACAGTGATTTTTGCACAAGCGCGATAATAAAGCTAAAAATTACTGGCAAAGCAACTGTTAATGCCATGCACCACCACGTAGATGCAAGACCACGCAACTTAACAATCTCAGATTTAAGCGTGTGCATAAATGTAAGATGCAAGTGCTGAGCGTTCATGCTACGGCCAGTTCTGTAAGAATTGTTCGTTTGATATTCAACAGCTTGTCCAATTTGCTCACTCATTTTGCGCTCCTTCCATTTACATATTGCATTCCAGATGAATATGTTGCATTTGGTAATGCTCTAGTCACATACTGTTCTTGACCGTGCGTAAGAGCTAAATATGCTTCCTCAAGCGATGCATGCTCTTGATTTAGCTGATATACCAAAATTTGATTATCTGCAATTTCGCGCGCAATCTGACTTAGCTCGCATCCTGTTATTCTAAAAAGTTCGCCTTCTTGAACGTCTTGAGGCGTGCGATTATCTTGCAAAATCCTACATTCTGGATGATTTTGTGTGAGTACTTGCACTAGTTTTTCACCTTCTGGAGTCACAAGTCGCACAGCGTGCTGCGAATGTGCATCAACAAAATCTTGAACTGTTGTACGCTCCAAAATTTCGCCATGCGCAATAATCACAAGGTTATCTGCAGTAAGCGCGACTTCGCTCATTAAGTGTGAGCTAAGAAGTATTGCGCGACCTTGACTTGCGTAATACTTGCATAATTCACGAACCCACTTAACGCCTTCCGGATCTAATCCGTTAATTGGCTCATCCAAAATGAGATTGTGCGGATCTGCTAAAAGCGCTGCAGCAATCGAAAGACGCTGACTCATGCCTAACGAGAAAGATCCTGCTTTGCGGGTTTTTACGCTAGTTAAACCAGTAATATCAATCACTTCATCGACGCGCTTTTTTGATATTCCGTGAGTTAAAGCCAGTGAATACAGGTGATTGTAAGCAGTGCGACCCCTATGAGCAGACTTTGCGTCAAGAACTGCTCCGACTTCTGTCATCGGGGACGTGAGTTTTGTATAAGGTATGCCATCAATAAGAGAAGTTCCACTATTGGCATGAATAAGATTTAAAGCACAACGCATCGTTGTAGATTTACCAGCGCCATTAGGACCTAAAAAGCCTGTAACTTTGCCATCTTCAGCTACGAAAGAAATGTCGTTAAGCGCTGTTTTTGATCCAAAACGCTTTGTAATATGTTGAAATTCTAACATAAATTAACAATACCACAAATAAAAAAAAATACACATTTTATGCAAGCGTTTACAAGTACAGTCTATTGCATTTTGTAATGCGATTGTTTATTTGCGATTGTTTATTTGCAATTGTTTATTTATATTCGCTTGTTGTATCAGCAATTTATTGCTGCATGCTGTGCAATCCACGCATGCATGGAAACTGCTGCAGCAGCGCCTGCATTTAGCGAGCGCACAGAACCGAATTGCGAAATATAAACAACGTCATCTGCCATCTCTAGCGCTTTTTTAGAAAGACCTGGACCTTCAGCGCCAAAAAGCATAAGGCAACGTTTAGGGAACTTGTAAGTTTCCATAGCAACAGCACCCGGAATAATATCGAGCGCTATAACACGCGCATCTTTAGCGTCTTGTTCCTTCAACCTTGCGATTTCTTCGGCTTCTTTATTGCCATCTGCTTGTGCAAGAAGCAAAAGTTGATGCGCTTCTTCTGCTTCTTTAAGAATATTTTCTCGCCAATTATTTACTAGAGTTTCAATCGTTGGGCAACACTCAACATACTGATATAACTCTGTCATTAACGAGCCTTTACGATTCCATTTATGAGGACCTACTATATACACTTTTCGCGCGCTAAAAGCGTTTGCAGTGCGAACCATAGAACCAATATTGAAATCGTGAGTCCAATTTTCTACTGCTACTTCAAACTCGTTTCGACCTTTAGCGTCTAAGTCTGATTTAATTGCTTCCACTTTCCAGTATCGATAGCAATCTAAAACGTTACGCTGGTCACCTTCGTTTAATAATTCAGTGCTAAATCGCGCATCATAATTTGGCGATTCTGGATTATCTGGACGAGGCTCATCTGGATGCTCTTGAACCCATGGACCAACACCTATAGGACGGAAAACTGGCTCATCTGAAGCTTTTGCAGCCAAAGTAATTGGGTTTGGTTCGTGCATGTAAAATTTCTGCTCCGTACTTACAACTAAAAACTAGTGGATTAGCGATTGTAATTCAATGTTTAACAATGCTTAACAACTACTCTTGGCAACCGTCTGTTGCACAATCTCCTGTACAACCTGCTTTGCAATGGCCACCACAGCAATTATCTTTGCAACAAGGCTCAGTGCAACCATCATGCTCACAATCACCAGTGCACTTAACCTCACAATGGCCACCACAGCAATTATCTTTACAACAAGGCTCAGTGCAACCATCATGCTCGCAATCACCAGTGCACTTAACCTCACAATGGCCACCACAGCAATTATCGTTGCAGCAATCTTCATGAGCTGCATGTTCACGTAGTTCTTCTTCATCGAAAGCTTGAACAAATGCCATTTTAGTATTCTCCTCACTTATTGGATTTAGTAATTGAAGATGTCTATTGCCTTGATTATCCGCATCTACACCACCAATCAATGCAACTATAGCAAGAATTTGAGCACCTTGCTGCTTAACAATGCTAAAATCAAGACTTAATTCATTTCCGTGCCTTAAAGTCACAAGAGACGAAGTTTGAACATACGATTTTTCAGAAAGCCAAGAGTCAAGTAAAAGTACTCGTTTGCCTTTAATCGATGGACCTTTTGTTGAAGGGAAAACGAAATCCATAACAAATCCGTCTAGTTCAATTCCCTTACGTTCAGCCGCATGAATAAGAGCGAAAACCATTGGGACAGCAGCAGCTGTCAATGCGCCAACAGAGTCAACATCTTTGTCTAGCGAATATCCAGCACGCTCAATCGCATCAAAAAGAACATCTCCAACAAGCTTAGAGGCATGCTGAGCAAATGTAACAGAAAACAGCTCACTAAAAGGCTTTGCGCTCATATCTGCGCAAAGCATGCGTTTAAGTTCAGAACGTTCTTCCTGCAATTCCAACATCGTCACACTCCTTAGCTTTTTACTTAATAATATCTTAACGATCTTCTACCGATACTTCCGGTGCACTCAGCTCTTTAACATCAGCTTTATCTGAATCTATAAGATCTATTGAAGAAATCACTTTACTTTGATCTAATTTCTGAAGTTTACGAGCAGTTACTAACACTCTCGATTCCAGAGAAGAAGCAAATTTGTTATACGCTGCAACTGTTCTTGATAAAGATGTGCCAAGCTTTGAAGCATTTTCTCCAAGAACAGCAAAACGATCATATAACTCTCGAGATAAGTCAAATAACTCTTTCGCATCGTCTGTAAGACTCTGCTGCTGCCAAGCGTAAGCAACAGACTTAAGCACAGCCCACAAAGTAACAGGGGAAGTCAATGCTACTTTTTGAGCAAAAGCATCATCCATAAGAGTTGGATCTGCTTCAAGAGCAGCCTGAAGTAAAGCCTCATTAGGTATGAATGCAACTACAAAATCAGGTGCTGTTTCAAAAGCCTGCCAATATGCTTTAGCTCCTAATACCCTAACGTGCTCTCTCAAAGCCTTTGCATGTGCTTTCAATAACTCATTTCTACGAGCTAATTCTTCATCACTTGCGCTATCTGGAATTTCACATGCGCGCTGATACTCCGCATAAGGAACTTTTGCATCAACTGGAATTGTTTTTCCACCAGGCAAATACACAACCATATCTGGTCGCTGTGGTTCGCCATTCGCACCAGCAACAGCAACTTGCGTATCGAAATCAACATGCTCAAGCAAGCCTGCAGACTCAACAATATTCTTAAGCTGAGCTTCTCCCCAAGCACCACGCACTTTATTATTCCTCAAAGCAGCAGAAAGAGAACTTGTTTCACGGTCCAGTCTTATTTGCTGGTCACTCAAGCCCTTAAGCTGAGTGTTCAGCGCACCCATTTCTTGTTTGCGTCCTTCCTCAATTTGAGTAACTTTATTTTTTAACGCTTCAAGATTTTCTTTTACAGGAGCCAACGCCTCTAAAACTTTGCCTTGTTCTTTCAAAGTCTTTTCTCGATTTAATCTTTCGCGTTCTTCTCGCTCTGCTCGCAATTGATCTTCACGATTAACGCGCACTTGTTCTGCTTGCTGAGCTTTAACAAGTTCAGACTCAACAAATTTCAATCTCTCTGCAAGCTGCTCTGCTTGAGTGCGATATTGTATAGCCTGATTGCCATTTTCTTGAGCTTGAGCACGCGCTTGATCCAGTTGCGCACGCAACTGATTAAATTCATTCTGGTTTATACCGCCTGAGTTTTGCGTTCCAGAGCCGTGCTTAACAATAGCAAGCACAATAACAGCAGTTATTGCAACAACAACTACCATTAAAATAAACATCACAATTATATCGAACATACGTTCTATTATGCACCTTGAGGTTGACTTCTAAACTTACCTCAACACGCTCCAACAACCACACGTAATCTACGTCATAAAGAAATAACGGATTTATTTAACAAGGTATTTCAACAACTTTATGGAAAATTACTTCTATTTACTGTTAGCGTTCAGCAAAACTCGAAAAATTAAGGGGGAAATCCACCTTTTTATTTCAAGTTATTTTTTAGTTCATTCTAAAAATATTTTTGAAAATAACCCAATATCTTTGTGTTTCAATTATTTTAGATATAAAAATAGCGTGCTGAATACTGGAAAATAATCCAATAAACAGCACGCTTTGTTCGATTTGACTACATTATTTGACTACATTAAATAATGCAGGCACTACGCAATTTTGAGAGCCACATGGTCGTCACTATCTACACAATCCGCAACTACGCGTGCACCATCATGCACTTTTCCAGAAAGCAGCAATCGAGCAAGCTGATCACCAATTTCCATTTGAACCAATCTACGCAACGGACGAGCACCGTAAACTGGATCATAGCCATGCTCTGCAAGCCAAGCGCGAGCAGAATCGCTCACATCCAAGCTAATGCGGCGGTCGCTCAAGCGTGCAGCCACTTGACGAACTTGAATATCCACAATTCCACCAAGCTCTTCGCGGCTCAACGGATGGAACATAACAAGCTCATCCAAACGGTTAATGAACTCTGGCTTAAACTCAGCGTGAACAGCGTTCATAACAGCCTTACGCTTAGCTGCTTCATCCAAGCCTTCTTGCACAAGGAATTGCGAACCCAAGTTTGATGTCATAATCAAAATCGTATTCGTAAAATCAACCGTTCTACCCTGACCGTCAGTCAAACGACCATCATCCAAAACCTGCAACAAAACGTCGAATACTTCCGGATGTGCCTTCTCAACTTCGTCAAAAAGCACTACAGAATACGGACGTCTACGCACAGCTTCAGTAAGCTGGCCGCCTTCCTCATAGCCAATGTAACCAGGAGCAGCACCGATAAGTCGCGAAACAGAAGACTTCTCCATATACTCGCTCATATCAATGCGAACCATTGCACGCTCGTCATCAAACAAGAAGTCAGCAAGAGCTTTCGCAAGCTCCGTCTTACCAACGCCAGTAGGACCCAAGA
Organism: uncultured Gardnerella sp.; assembly: GCF_947280595.1. Taxonomy (NCBI): domain Bacteria; kingdom Bacillati; phylum Actinomycetota; class Actinomycetes; order Bifidobacteriales; family Bifidobacteriaceae; genus Gardnerella; species uncultured Gardnerella sp. The sequence goes on from NZ_CAMYOS010000002.1 coordinate 95,426, forward strand.
ACAAGAACGAACCAGTCGGACGATTTGGATCTGCAATTCCAGCACGACTTCTGCGCACAGCATCCGATATAGCCTGAATTGCTTCACTTTGGCCAACCACACGCTTAGAAAGCTCCTTTTCCATGTTGAGCAGCTTCTCATTTTCGCCTTGCATCAAGCGACCAACAGGAATGCCAGTCCATTCGCTAACAACTCCAGCAATAGAATCAGAATCAACCTGATCTGGAACCATCGGCTCTTTCGCTTCACTCTTAGCATTAGCAGCCTCAGACTCCGCTTCTTCCAAAGCTTTTTGAATGCTTGGAATTTCGCCATACAAAATACGGCTTGCTTGCTCCAAATTGCCTTCACGCGTGAATTTGTCGGCTTCTACGCGCTTAGCGTCGAGTTGCGCTCGCAAATCACCAACCTTGTTATGGCCAGCCTTTTCCGCATCCCAACGCGCTTTCAATCCAGTAAGCTTTTCGCGCGAGTTTGCTAATTCTTCCTGCAACTTTTCTAAGCGTTCGCGTGCAGCAGCATCTTCCGCCTTCTTTAATTGCATTTCTTCCATTTCAAGACGCGTGACCTTGCGCTGTAATTCGTCGATTTCTTCTGGCTGAGAATCAAGCTCCATACGCAAGTGAGCTGCCGCTTCATCCACCAAATCAATCGCCTTATCTGGAAGCTGTCTGCCAGTAATATAGCGGTTTGAAAGCGTTGCTGCAGCTACGATTGCATCGTCACTAATCGTCACCTTGTGGTGCGCTTCGTAACGTTGCTTAAGTCCACGCAAAATCGTCACCGTATCTTCAACAGACGGCTCGCCAACAAACACTTGCTGGAATCTGCGTTCAAGCGCCGAATCCTTTTCAATATGCTCGCGATACTCGTTAAGAGTAGTTGCTCCAACCAAGCGCAGCTCACCACGCGCAAGCATTGGCTTAAGCATATTTCCAGCATCCATTGAACCTTCTGCAGATCCTGCTCCAACAACAGTGTGAATTTCGTCAATAAACGTAATAATTTGACCGTCTGATTGCTGGATTTCCTTCAATACTGCCTTTAAACGTTCCTCAAACTCGCCACGATACTTCGAACCTGCAACCATCGAAGCTAAGTCAAGGCTTATAAGACGCTTGTTTTGCAAAGTCGTAGGCACATCTCCTGCAACAATTCGCTGAGCCAATCCTTCCACAACTGCAGTTTTGCCAACGCCCGGCTCGCCAATTAGCACAGGATTATTCTTCGTACGGCGAGAAAGAATCTGAATCACACGGCGAATCTCCTGGTCTCGTCCAATTACTGGGTCGAGCTTTCCTTCGCGAGCGCGCGCAGTCATATCAACCGAATACTTTTCAAGCGCTTTGTAGTTTCCTTCAGCATCCGTACTAGTGACTTTCGCACCACCACGCACAGTTGGCACAGCCTTTCGCAACGCATCTGCAGAAACGTTATACTTTTTGAAAATATCAGCAACAGCGTTTGGCGCACTCGCAACAATTCCAATAAGCATATGCTCAGTGGAAACGTATTCATCTGCCATTGCGTGCATTTCTTTTTCAGCCTGGCTTAGCGCAGCCAAAAGCTGGCGACTTGCATCTGGCTTAGTTGTAGTTGAGCCAGTAGATGAAGGCAATGCAACTAATGCGTTACGAATTTCAGCACCAATTTGTTGCGCATCCGCACCCGTTTGAGCAATAAGCGCGCGCACAACGCCTTGCTCTTGGCGAAGTAATGCATCTGCCAAATGCAAAGTGTCAACTTGCACATTGCCAGCTGCAGCCGCGCTTTGTACAGCATCGCTTAATGCATCTTGCGCTAAGGTTGTAAACTTTTGTTCCATATTTACCCCCCATTTACACCGCTATTCTGCGGATTTTAGGTGATTCTTATGCAATTTTTTCAATTACACTCAAATCACATTCTGTCAATTTCTAAAACTTGAGTCTACTACACTCAAGTTTTGAAATCAAGGGATAAATTAACATCACACACCTCAAACACACGTTGCACACTTAAGGTGAGATTACGACTTGTACGAATTTTTAATAGAATAACGACTGCAAATAATATATGATAGAAGCATGTTTTAGACATGTTACAGTCAAGATTATCCACAATAACAATGAGGCTATTATGAATAAGAAACTTTTCAAAACAATTACGAAGAAGATAATTATTGTCTTACTATGCTTTTCTGCTGTCATCACTGCATCAGTTACATTGTTTCTACTGTTTTGGCAACAGATGCCTAAGGAAATTAGTTATAAAGAAGCAAATTTTTCACATACCGTTGGAGCTGTTGCAATAAGCGACATGACTGACGGCAAAAAGACGAAAAAACGAGATGGATTCATAGTATTACTCAACAACGATGGCACTTCTCAAACTATTGCCACTTCTGCCATTGACTCTCCTGCAATATTGTGGAATACCGATGGTTTATATTTCGTAGACGCTAAATTTGACTATTTTCTTGCACAAAAAAGCAACGCGCGGATTGCAATTAAGCATCGCAAAAAAACGCCTGCACAAGCTGGCATTTTTGAAAATAATCAGCATGAAGTTATTAGCGTTCTTGATCGCGGTTTTACTCGCAGTCGTAAAAATAAACTCGAATTCAATAGTATTACACTTGGCAAACCGCAAAATACAGATATTATGCAATCACGTATATATGATGTATCTAGCGCTTGCGAGAGTGGCACGTACACCATTAGCCCCAGTGACAATGGAACCAATAGTTTTAATGGAACAAATGGATTTGTAATCAAAAAACTACAAGATTCAATGCCTGTCAAGCATATACTCAAAAATTCTAAAACTAAGGTACATAATTTTTCTACGATAAGAAACGACACATCTCCTTGCATTAACAACACCATCATTTCACTTGGGGACACAACTAAATATAAAAAAGACGATCCCGATTTCGCTTTCACCACATACGGCATCAATCAGTGGAATACACAATCAGGAAAATTCGATTTTATACCACTCACCTTGCAAAATAAGCGTATTGCCTATAACTATGGCGAGAAACACGATTTTGAAAATATTTCGTATGGGAATAGGACAATGCTCAATGATCACGAGCTCTTAGCACTCGACCAAGGCACAGGCGTATTGTACAAAATTAATATAACGACTGGTGAAACGCAAATTATATTCACAACTCCAGTAAATAATTCAAACAATTTCAATCCAACAAGATATTGGATGCAAGCTACTAAAAATACTATAGCAATTTTAGATAACGCAAATAGCGAAAAGACGCCACACGCTACGTTGTATTTTCTTAACAAAAAGAATTTCAAACTACAACAAACTGTGCATTTTGATAACACAACAAGCAATCTTCTTGCTGGAAAAGTAAGTGGCTGCAATTTCGGCGATTTTGCAATTAACCCACAAATGTAGAAGATTTAACGAACTACAGCAAACTACAATAAACTACAGTTTATGGAAAAACTTAGGGGTGTCTTACAAATAAGACACCCTTTCCTTTAACTCTTATTCACTTATTCACTTATTCGCTTATTCGCTCACAACAACGTTTCGCAAAGAACCAATGCCATCAACCGTAACTATTGCCTCATCTCCCGGCTGTAAAGAACCTGCAGCATACGGCGTTCCAGTCAAAATCACATCTCCAGGAAGCAAAGTTGTAAAGCTTGAAATAGCTGCGATTTGCTCAGGAATATTGTGAATCAATCTAGCAGTTGTACCTTGAGCTTCAGGAACATTCTCACCATTTAACTTAAACGAAATGCGCGCATCATTCCATGAAAGTTCCGTTGTAATCCAAGGCCCCAACGGGCAAGAAGTGTCAAATCCTTTTGCACGCGTCCACATGGGATCCTCTCCTGCGCAATCAGTAAGAGTAACGTCATTTACACAAGTAAAGCCAAGCACGTATTCCATTGCATGGTCAACGCTTACTCGGCGCGCAATTTTGCCAATCACGACTGCCACTTCTGGCTCAAAATTCATATTGTGATCGCCAGCAGGGATAACAATTGGATCGTCTGGACCAATCACGCTTGTACTCGGCTTCGAGAAAATCACCATATCTTGAGCGCTATGCAACACTTCAGAAGATGCAGACAATTCTTCATCAGAACGATTGTCATAATTTTTTGCCAATCCGAGCACTTTTGAAGGAATTACTGGTGAAAGTAAGCGTATTCCATCCGCATCCAGCGCGTAACGTTTACCTGTAGGCTTTACTCCTTGAGGACTTAACGGATGACCCTCGAGAGCTACTAAATAATCTTTACCATCAGTTTCGTCTTTTTGAACGAAAGCGTATTGCGGAACTTCATTATACGAAAAACGTGCAATTCTCATAGTTCAAGATTACGCAACACACTACACATTTCGCATCGCAATAACTCACTTGCATTCAACGTCACACATTCCACGTCACAAAAACGCGTCACAAAAACGCACGCTACAACAACTCACTATACAAAAGCGCGCGGGCCAAAAATTGCAGAACCAATTCTAACCATAGTTGAACCTTCGGCAATCGCCCACTCAAAATCGCCGGACATTCCCATTGAAAGCTCTAATTTTGTGTTGTCTTGCACAATATTTTCAATAGAATCCTGCGTAAGTTGTTCGCATACGCAATCTCGAATTTCTCGCAATTTTGCAAAACCGCTTCTCACTATTTTTTCATCGTCCACACGCGCTCCAAGCGTCATAAATCCGCGCAACTTAAGTGCTTGCAGGCTAGATATAGCGAGAGCTTCATCAATCGCACGTTCTGGCACACACCCCGATTTTGTAACTTCTCCAGAAACGTTCACTTCCAGCATAACATCTGTGCAAAGTCCCAAATTTTGTGCGCGAGTAGATATTTTTTGCGCAAGTTCTACACTATCAACCGACTGAATCCCATTTGCAAGTGGCAAGACTTTGTTTATTTTATTGCTTTGCAACTGACCGATTAAGTAGAGTGGAATCTCGCCATTCACACCAACATTTAATCCTTCTAAAGCAGCCACCGAGCGTAAGATTTCAGCTTTCGCAACTATTTCTTGCGGACGATTTTCCCCAATTACTCGCACTCCTGCTCTGAGCGCTGCCATAATCTCCCCAACATCTCGCGTTTTAGTTGCAGCAAGTAGCGTAACCGACTCAGATTTGCGCCCATAGTGCGATTCTGCTTGAGCGATAGCGTCTTGCACATTGTGCACACAATCGGCAATTTGACGCGCACGAACACAATCAACCTTAGTATTCGCTAAATCTTTTTGCGTCATATATGCCATTTATTGCCCCAATCTATCAGTCTAAATACATAGTTTAGTCGAGGAAGGGCACGTATTTGTCATCTAAGTTTGCGCGAACAGAATCCCATGGCGTTTTTTCGCTTTTAAACAACGCGAGCGCATCCGATGCACTCATATCTACTGGCTGATTTTGGCGCGAAATTTTGTATCCCAAAAGATACATACAATAACCAATCATGCGCTCGGCACTCCAACCAGATTCTCTAAGAGCACCCACATCTAATGAATGCTTACTTTTTGCGAGTCGCTCACCTTGCGCGTTGTCAATAAGTGGCAAATGCGCAAATTGCGGACGCACGTAATGCATGCCTTGAGCAGCAAAGAATCCCGACTTTTCAAGCAACTCGCCAATCCAAATCTGCAACGCTGCAGAACGCAACAAATCGCGACCGCGCACAATATTATTTACTCCGCTCAAAACATCGTCAACAACAACAGCAAGCTGATAAGAAAAAACGCCATCCGCGCGGCAAATCACCATATCACCTAAATCACGCGCAATATTAAAGGATTGCGATCCAAAAATCGCATCTTCAAAATCAATATTTGCTTGGCTCGAATCATCCTGAGGCGCTGCAAGCCTTAAAGAATGTTGCTGATTATTTTGCAAACGCTTCTCGATTTGCGCCAAACCTTTCGCAGTTTTGCGAAGATTTCTGCACGTACCTGGATATCGTATAAATCCATCTCCTTCTTGAGGAGCAGCAATTGCACGAATATCGGAACGCGAGCAAAAACAAGGGTAGATTAACAAGTCACCATCACTATCGCGCAAAGATTCTAGCACTTCAAGAGCTTCTTGGTAGATTGCAGTTCGCTCATGCTGATACTCAGGCTCGCCAACCCAATCAAAACCAGCCCATTTTAGATCTTCAATAATTTGCTCACTCGCGCCTTCCGGCATTCGCGCAATATCAAGATCTTCCAAACGCAAAATCATGTGTCCACCTTGCGATTTTGCACAAAGCCACGCAGCCAACATTGCTACCATATTCCCAATATGCATACGCCCGGAAGGAGTCGGTGCGAAACGACCAATTGCAATAGTTGACTTAGAAAACATGATTTCGTCTTTCCTGATATCTTTCCTAATACCCTTCTTAATAAGCATAAACTTGCAAAATAAAAAGCGCGCAACGCATTCATACTAGCATTACGCGCTTCTTACAATCGCAATCAAAAACAATCAAAAACAAATGTTTTATACAAACAAGACCTTGTACATAAGCACACCCAGGATTGCGCCAGCAGTAGGAGCAACAACTGGAATCCACGCTTCACCCCAGCGAGAAGAGCCCTTGTGCGGGATTGGCAAAATTGCATGAAGCAAACGCGGCATAAGATCACGCGCAGGATTCAAAGCAGGACCAGTTGGGCCACCCATAGAAGTCACCAAACCCCAAACAACGAAGCCAACAACGATTGCAGCACCGGCCAAATTACCCTTACTCCATGGAGACTTAATACAGCAAAGTGCAGCCAGAACAAGCACGAGCGTGCCGAAGAATTCGTTAAGGAAGTAATTAAGCTTGTTGTTATAAGCGTCCGTAGTGCAGAACGTACCAAGAATAGCTCCCGGCTCCTCAGTTTCGTTGTAGTGCGGCAAATAAGTTACGTACACAATAAGCTGGCCAACCAACGCACCCAGAAGCTGAGCTACAATATAAGGCGCAACATTTTGCCAAGGGAACATGCCATTTGCAGCCTGAGCAATTGTCATAGCAGGATTGATATGCGCTTCGGAAATTCCTCCGAACATTAGCACTGGGAACATCACGCCAAAACCATATCCCATGGCAATATTTAACCAACCAGCATGGTGTCCTTTAGTATTTTTTAATTCAACGTTTGCAACAGCACCGTTTCCAAAAATCATAAGAATAGCAGTGCCAATAAACTCTGCAGCCAACTTCGTCATAAACGAATATTGCATGGTCCTTCGATCCTTCTTACCTGTTTCAAACTCCGCACACGTAATCGCTCGCCAAAACTTAACGACTCATCGCTTAAGTATTGCTTAATAGCTTGTCGCTTAGCAACTCGCAATTGCGATTAGCACAGCATGGAACACAATACATCCTCATTTTCAAAGAAGCTAAGAAAATGAATTCCAACAATTATTCTTTGATAGTTTCCCTTATGCGCGCGACAGTCTGCACAAGCAGTAAAATCGCCCTCACATCAAAAGAGGCCCGCCATTTCGGCGAGCCTCTCATTCACAAAAACAATATCAGCGGTTTCATCTTCACAACAACATCGTTGCAACGGTTAAAGTCTAATGTTCCGTTCAACGTTCACGGATATTTTATCCATACACCTTTGTGGGTTTACCGCTCTATTTATTTGTTCTTGTATTTATTATTATGCTTTGCGTAGGGCACTTTGACAAGAACAAATAGCAATAAAATTTTATTTGTTAGATTATTGTCATAACTGTTAATTTTCATTCACAAAAATGACTTTATTGAATCATTTTGTTCATATAAAAGAGCACTATTGTTAAGTTGCGTTCACATTGAATAATTACCGGCGTGTCGCGCGAAGATAAATTACCTTCAATCCATCACATTTAAAGCGACACTCATTCGCATACATCCCTTCTAACGCATACAATTACGGATTATGGTACAGATTTTTGACGCTCCCTCGAAGGCGATTCTGCGCGGCCAAATTGCAGAACATATCGCCGAAGACGAAAAGGCAGAAAAACGTGAAGCTCGTGAGGGCGAGTTACCGTTGCCAAAAGATCGTTTCTTTGACCGCGAATTAAGCTGGTTAAAGTTCAATCGCCGCGTGCTTGAGTTAGCTCAAAACACTGATTTACCACTCCTTGAACGCGCAAACTTTGCCGCTATCTTCGCATCCAATCTTGATGAATTCTTTATGGTTAGAGTTGCCGGCTTAAAAAGGCGCATTGATTCCGGAATTGCTGTAACAGCTGCAAGTGGTTTAAGCCCTCGTCAGCAGTTGCGCGCGATTAGCGAAGTCACCCACCGCCGTCAAGATGAACATGCTCACTATGTAATCGACCACATTTTACCCGAGCTTGCTAAGCAGCGCATAGTTATGCTCAGTTGGGATAAGTTGACTAAGTCAGAGCAAGAAAGACTTTCAGATTACTACAAAAAGCAAGTATTCCCAGTCCTTACGCCACTTGCCGTTGACCCTGCACACCCATTCCCATACATTTCAGGTAAATCCATTAACTTGGCCGTTATTGTCGAAAATCCAAATTCTGGAAAATCACATTTTGCGCGCGTAAAAATTCCAGATAATTTAAACCGTCTTGTACCAGTTGACGATTTAACTGACGAAGAAGGCCGCGAAGAGCGCTACGGATTTATTACTATGGAGAAGCTGATTGCAGCACACTTGGAATCACTTTTCCCAGGCATGATTATTAAAGAAGCTCGTTCATTCCGCGTTACTCGCAATGAAGATATTGACGTTGAGGAAGACGATGCAGAAAATCTATTAAACGCAATGGAGAAGGAGCTCCTACGTAGACGATTCGGACCGCCTATTCGCTTGGAAATTTCAGATGAAGCTAGCCCATTCCTCTCTCAACTTCTTGCAAACCAATTGCGCGTAAGTCCTGAAGAAGTGTATCGCTTGCCTTCACCTCTTGACATGACAGTTCTTTTTGAATTACAGGCACTTGACCGACCAGATTTGAAGTATCGTCCGTTTATTCCAACTACAAATCGACAGATTGCAGAAGTTGAAACTAGCCACGCTCAAGATATTTTTGCTTCAATTCGCGAACATGATATTTTGCTACATCACCCATATGATTCCTTCTCTACGTCTGTGCAAGCGTTCTTAGCTCAAGCTGCAGCAGATCCGAAGGTTTTGGCAATTAAGCAGACTTTGTATCGCACATCTAGCAATTCTCCAATTATTGATGCACTAGTTGACGCAGCTCATGCTGGAAAGCAAGTACTTGCATTAGTTGAGATTAAGGCACGATTTGATGAGGACGCAAATATTGCTTGGGCTCGCAAGCTCGAACGCGCAGGCGTTCACGTTGTATACGGCATTGTTGGTTTGAAGACTCACTGCAAGCTTTCGCTTGTTGTCCGTCAAGAAGCAGAAGGATTACGCCGCTACTGCCACGTTGGTACAGGTAATTACAATCCTAAGACTGCTCGCCTTTACACAGATTTGGGATTGCTTACTTGCGATCCTGTAGTTGGTCAAGATTTAACTCGCTTGTTTAACCAGCTTTCAGGATATGCTCCAAAGTCAAGCTTCCATCGCTTGCTTGTTGCTCCTCGTACAGTTCGCACGGGTATTATTGCGCGAATTCAGCGCGAGGAAGCTGCAGCTCTTGCAGGCAAAGAAGCATGGATTAAGATTAAAGTCAATTCTGTAGTCGATGAGCAGACTATTGACGCGTTGTATCGCGCTTCACAAGCTGGAGTAAAAATCGATATTGTTGAACGAGGAATTTGCTCTCTTAAGCCTGGAATTGAAGGTTTGAGTGAGAATATTCGCGTTCGCTCCATTCTTGGAAGATTCCTTGAGCACAGCCGCATTTACGCGTTCGCTAATTCTTGCGGCCCTCAGATTGGTGATGGTCCTGCAAGTGGCCCAGAAGTGTGGATTGGCTCGGCTGATTTGATGCACCGCAATCTTGACCGCCGCGTTGAAACTTTGGTTCGAATTAGCGCACCAGATCAAGTTGAAGCATTGATTCAATACATTGATTTACAAATGGCTGATTCTACTGTTTCATGGTGGATGGATGGCGATGGCACATATACATTACATTCACGCGACAAAGAAGGCCGTCCGCTAGTAGACAGTCAAGCTTACTTGATTCGCACTCACACTCGTAAGCCTCGCGGTTCAAACTGAGCACAATAAACTAATAAACAATAAGCAAGAGTCAGATTCAGTAACATGTTTCTGGCTCTTGTTGTTTTTACTGCACCTTCTAATCTGGCTAAATATCAGCCAAAAATTCAAAAATATTCACGCAAAAAATATCTAGCATGATTAACAAAGCATGTGACAATAGTGTTACATATCGATACAATAGCTGTATTGCCCATCTCTTCGGAGGATATGGAAGTTGGAGCCGGAATTGCCTGAGTATCTTGGGCGCCGGCTCCTGCGATATCTAACACAAATAGCACTGTAAGCCGCGTTATCTCCGTCAAATCTCAAGCATTCCAGCTGCCAAATCGCCAGCCACAAACGGCATGAAATAAAATGGCATAGTCGCAATTTTCTGATTTGCGTCATAACCATAATTATTTTTAGAAACTTTTATTGCGAACTCAAACTTGTTATGCGTTGCAAACTTATTTAAAGAATTAAGTGTTCCTCTGCCTTTTTTAACATCAATCGGGAAAAGTTTGTTATTTGATTCAACTATAAATTCCAATTCTGAATCTGATTTTCCACGCCAATAAAACAGTTTTAAACCATTTGCGCTAAGTTCGTTTGCAACGTAATTTTCAAAGAAAATACCAGATAGTGTATTATCTCTTTCGTTTGAAATAAAAGATGCTGCATTCACTCCGCTTTGATACGAGAACATGCCAATATCGCACAAAAATAGTCGGAAATTGCTTTCATTCTCTTGCATAAGTGGCATAGTTATATGCTCTTTGAGTTGGAACGACTGATTAACAATATGAGTCATAAGCAGCCACTGAATAGACGTTGCAAAATCTCTAGTTCTACCGTCTTTTTTAATAAGACCAGCTGAAAAGTTTTTTGACTCCTTATTAAGCTCCCTAAAAATATTTTCAAATAGAAGCCGAGATCTTAAAATTGACTCACTGCTTGCCTGATACAATTCCATGTCTGCAAGATAATTGTCATACAGCGAGCGCAAAATCTCACGCGTTTCTAGTAAATCTTTGCGCTCAATATATGCTTCTACCGCTTCTGGCATGCCCCCAATTAGCAGATATTTATACACTTCATTTAACGCAAGATTGTGAATTTCTGTAGGCAGCGCTTGTTTAGAATCATAAGATTCACGCACCTTTGAATATAGAAGGCTGTTGTTATTTAGTAGAAATTCTCCAAAGGTCATTGGATAGATTGTTATCTGGTCGATTTTTCCTACAGGAAAAAGGAATTGGTCTTTTGCTGTTTTTTCAGCATTCTGCTTGCGAGATTCGCGATGCAATTTAATACGTACCATTGAGCCTGTTGCAATTACGCGAATTTTTCTAAAATCTTGGCAAAAATATTTAAGCGACGAAATAATGTTTGGACATTCTTGAATCTCGTCAAAAATCAGCAACGTGCTTTCATCTATAGGCTTTGAAAATCGCAAAGACAAATATTCTATAATCTTTTCTGCGTTTGCTGTGCTTTCGCAAAAGTTACGAACCTCATCTTCTTTTTTAAGATCGATGTAAATATAACTATTTTTATAATATTTTTCCGCAAACAGCTCTTTTACTAGATATGTTTTACCAACCTGGCGCGCACCCCATATAATTAGCGGCTTACGATTCGGCTTTATGTTCCAGGCGATTAATTTTTGTAATGCTAGTCGTTCCATGGCTTACTCTTTTTATTGTTGATATTACAACGATTATACCATTATTTGCCAGTTTTAGGATGTTTTTTACGTCATTATTTGCCAGTTTTGGGATGTTTTTTACGTCACCATTTGCCAGTTTTGGGATAATTTATGTAAAAATTGAGCATTTATAATATTGTTACATACTATATAGCAGTTCTATCCCTATCTTCTTAAAAATTGGAAGTTGGAGCTGAATCACCTGATTACCTTGAGTTACAGCTCCTGCGATATCTAACTAATATTCTCAGCAACTATTTTGGCAATATATAGTCTATCTAGCCACCAACATTGTTTGGTGATAGTTTCACCATTTGGAAGTGTTATAACATCATTGCCATTTTTACCGTGCGGCCTCATATGAAATACATGATTAAATGACATCTTAGGAAGCTGATTCTCATCCGTTCCATAGCCAGTCGATTTACCAGAGATCATAATCTCATGCACTTTATTCCATGCAGGCGCAACATATTTTTCAATATCTTCTTCGGGCATATTCCATAAAAAACCACCAACTAAAACATCATCTTTATAGCAAGTTGATTTTCTATTTTTCCCGTTGCTTTTAAAAACGACAAAATAGAACTTATTATTCTCAAAAAACTTATACAATCGCGAATCATGCCACTGCATATTTGGATCTGCTAATTCGGCCCAATCGTCCTCTTTTAACGCAGGGAAAGACATATTCTGCTCTGGTTTACCATCATCGTACAAGACAGTAGTTTTTAATTGAGTCACACTCGCTGCAGCAAACTGTTCAATTTCTTCTATTCTGTTCTTTTTTACACCCAACATCTTCAGTGCAAGCTGCGAATTAAAAGAATAATGCGTTTTAAGATCAACATTAAATTTATTGGCCAAATCAGAAATTTTATAACCAACATATCGCCCAATCTTCTTTTGCACATAATCATTAAGATTTTCGTTAATAGACATTGGCAACCGTTCAAAAAGACTACCTTCACCTAAAACTCTTTGTGCAACAATGGTCATATAGCTAGGCTTATATGAAAACGCACGTTGTTTTGCGCGTATATATTTACTTTCGAACCCACTTGGAGCAGGAGCATCTCTCAAAGACTTTTCTGCAGACTCTCCTTTAGTACAGGCAGCTAAATAGTTGGTATCTGATTCACTTAATGCATCTGCATGACCAGCAGCAACCTTGTTTTTTATGTATTCCCAATCTTTACGAATTGTTTCTAGCTCACCAGGTTCATATTTCAATACAAAAGAACCATAAATAGTGCAATCAAGTCTGGATTGGTTGGTTTTATCAGTCCTGTTATCAAGATAATAAATAATAATCATTTGACGCGCTTTTTGCCAAAATGATGAGTTATCAAAAACCTCATTGCACAACGTCAAATAGTTGATAATATCAACGACCAAACGTTCTTTAGCAACTATTTTCTTTTTCTTGTTCGAACGAATCGGCGTGACTTTTAATTCATAAAATTCATCAGCAACCATAATATCCGGTTGTTTATCGGAATTTATAGAATACCCAAAAACTGATTCTTCAATAATATTGCCTAAAGAGCCCTTGTTGCCTGCTTTTTCACCACGACCAGTTTTATCAATCTCGCGAAAAGTTTTGCCATTGATTCCAGTAAGGAGAGCAGTTATTTCGTCAATGTCTGAAAACTTGCGATTGTCGCCTATATGATTAGACATACTTCCCACCATTCTGCATCTTCCCTGGCACAACTTTATTTATTACATTTTCCTATTAACTTAATTCCTCCGCAACCTATAAATAATCATAATTATTTAGATATGATTTTATGCCGAAATGTCATTAGCGAGAACTTCGCCAATTTTATGCGGAATACCAGTAACCAGCGCATTCCCCATACAGAACGCTCTATGACCATCACTCATTCCATCATTCGTCCAACCTTTAGGGAACATTTGCAGCTGGTCTAGCTCATCTGGAACGAGTCTTCTCAATCTGCCATTTTGCATAACAACATGTTTGGTTCTACTAGCACTTTTCCCACCTTCGCCTGTAAGAATAGTTCTGCTTGGTGCATCAATTTTATCTGGAAAAGCAACAGGGCCTTCGGAATACATGTACTCAAATCCATTTGAAGCTTTTCGCAACTCCCTTTTACCGCCTTTAAGATACTGCCAAGAAGCAAGCTTATCTTCTTCAATCCAATATTCTTTAGGAACTTGATTGGCATCAACTAGAACGCTACCTAATGTCATTGCATTGCCAGTAAAAACAGCATCTGTTTTAACGGTATAAACTATTCCATCTTGCATAACACCAGCATTCTGGAATAGGCTCACCTTAGCTTGTTTGCCAAAATCTTGAGATATAACATACGGATTGTCACTAATAGAAAATTCATATTGCGCAGCATTTTTTTCTGCAACAGATATTGGGAAAGCTCGTGCTATAACACCGTTTTGCAAAAGATGCTTGGACAAGTTATACCATTTCTTAGAATCATGTTCTGCAAAAACATATACTCGTCTACGTCTTTGAGGCATTCCATACTCAGCAGCATTAATAACTCGCCACTCTACGCTGTATCCTAATCGAAAAAGACAAGAGAGAATAATGGCAAAATCCCTACCACGCTGTGCAGCAGGTGATTTTAATAAACGATCAACATTTTCAAGCAGAACATATTTAGGATGGCGTAATTCCAACATTTTGTTAATGCTCCACCACAGAACTCCTTTTTTGCCGTCAATTCCGGAAGATAATGCTAAAGGTTTTGCCACAGAATAATCTTGACAAGGAAAACCGCCAACAAGCATATCAAAATCTGGAATATCACATTCCCCATGTTCAAATTTTTTAAGCACTTCTGCTATATCTTCATTAACACAGCTACCTTTGCCAAAACGCTTCTCATAGCACCTCCACGCAAATTGCTTGGATTCTTGCCCGGCAGGCTCCCACTGGTTTGCCCAAACAGTTTTGAAAGGTCCCGCCGATTCCGCAGTAAAATTGTTTCCATCAGAAGGCGTATACCCTTCAAGCCCAAGACGAAACCCACCTACTCCCGCAAAAAGTTCAGCAACTTTTATTGTCTTGGACATACAAACCCTCACAGCACTAACGAATTTCAACAACTACATAATTTAGTATAAATTCAATACACAAAAAGATCAAATTTTGCTAAACTGTAAAGCCCAACTCCGAATCTGATTCTCCAAGCAAATAGAACATATTTAGACCATTTGCCAGTTTTAGGATGTTTTTACACTGTGATTTTAGTGAAAATTTTAGGAAGTTTGGGTTATATAACAGAAATATCCGATTGACTCAGAGCACCTGCATCACAGTCATGCCAATGATAAACGTAAAAGATTACAGCAAAACTAAAAGTTGCGAAAGAAAACCGCTAAAATAGTGAACATGAGTGCAGTAACAACGCGATACGTTGAAGCAGCAGGCGGAATCATTTACCGCAAGCGCAATATAGATAGCGCAAACACGTGCGACTTCAAAAAAACAGGCAACAAAATAAGTGATGACGACTTTGAGCTTTGCCTAGTTTATCGTCCTAAATACGATGATTGGAGTTGGCCAAAAGGGAAAAACGAAGAAAACGAATCATATCGTCATACAGCAGTGCGCGAAGTTGGCGAAGAAACAGGCTATGCAGTAACACTTGGCCCTCATATTGCTCAAATCGAGTATCCTCTTGACCACGAAGGCAAGAAGCAATCTACCTCTAAAAGCAACAAAAACAGTAGCTCATCGCAGAATAATCAACCAACAGTAATTAAGCGAATTCACTACTGGATGATGCACGAAATAAACGAATCTACAGCATCAAAGAGATTGCCAGCATTCGGACCAATAAAGCCAGCAAAACGCACAGAAATCAGCAATGTTTTATGGCTAACTCCTTCAAAAGCTCGCAAAAAACTTACTCATGACAGTGACAGAGAAGTATTGGATGCTTTCTTAGAACGACTTCACACATGCAAAGCAAGATATAGCACTTTAATACTAGTAAGACACGGAAAAGCAGAATCTCGAAAGACTTGGCAAGGCAGCGAAGCAACTCGCCCAATTACACCTCTTGGATCAGCAGCATCTTACGCACTTGCGCGAGAGCTTGCTTGCTACGCGCCAAATAAGATACTTTCATCACCTTGGAAACGTTGCGTAGAAACAATTGGATTTTTTGCCAGCGATTGCTCAATGAAAATTGAAGAAATACCGGAGCTTACTGAAGATTATCACGAAAAAAATCCTCAAGATACACTTAACGTGCTTATAGACACAATAGCTCAACTTGTTCATTGTGATAAAAATGATAATTACGCAACAACAAACACAACAAGTACAACAAACACAGCTAACACAACAAGTACAACTGCAATGTGCCTGCACCGACCTATTATCGGCTCATTCTTTGAATATTTGCGAAAAATTACAAATCCTAAAGCACATAAGCGCATTCTAAGTATGCGATCTCCATACATGCCTACAGGAAGTGCAATAGTTTTGCATATTATCAACACTCCTAAAGGTGCTCGAATTATTGATATTGAAAGCGTGATGCCAATTGTCTACTAGCCTTCATTCACAATCAAGTTCCATTCATTCTAGCCGTTGCGCTTTTATGCCAAATCCAATAGGCGAAAATCGCCCAAGCAGACCTGCACAAATAGATCCTGCAATGCTTTCACAAATTGAAGGTGGCGCAGATCCACAAATCATCAATGAGATTAGCCATACTTCTGCTGCTGTTTTACTTAATCGCGTGCACAAAACTCAATCTCAAGAAATCGTTGAACGCGTGCTGAATTTGGTTGAAAATGAAGGTATTGACGTTATCGCAGATTTGTGGAGTAGCTCTGAAGCAGAGTCACTACCTGGAATGTTGTATAGACTATATTTATTGCGTATGTCACTTAGAACACAGCGTGAATCGTATGCTGAATATTGGCATATAGGAGAACCTGAAACCACGAGTGCTTCTGCAATTACAGGTATAGATGAAACACCTACAGGAGAAGATATTGCTCGCCTTGCTGATTCCATTCTTTCAGGTGCATTTACAGGCGATTTCGCAATAGCGCTGCATCGAGCTTCTGCATTTACTTCGATTATTTCGCGTGGCATGCATAAATATGCAGAAAAACTATCAAATAATACAAAAAACTATCAATCTTCTAATAAAAATACGCAAAAAATAGCAAAAATTCTACATATCTCAGCAAATCTTCATACGCTTTCATGCAATTTCAAAAATGGCGCTGCGTTATGGAAAGCTGGAAAACTTGATTAAACCACTCGGCGCGCTGAATAATAAAAACAGGTATACTCGAAATTGACGCTGGCTTGCGTTTAAGCCCCGGGCTCCATTTTTTGCCGCTACGAGCGGCGTTTGCGCCGACAGGCGCTTTCGTAAGTCAGCGTTTTAACTATTACTTTGTTTATATTTTCTTGAAAATTTCACGGCACGCCGATAGCTAACATGCCTAGCTTGTTTTAATCTAGAAGGTATGGATCTTCATGTTTTACATCATCCGCTGGTGGACCACAAGCTCACCGTTTTGCGTGATAAAAATACACCATCTAATATTTTCCGCGAGTTAGTTTCAGAGTTAGTAACTCTTGAAGCTTACGAAGCGACTCGTAATTTGGAAGTTAGCGATTACGAGATTGAAACTCCTATTTGCAAGATGACTGGCAAGCATTTAAATCGACCACGCCCAATGGTTGTGCCGGTTTTGAGAGCCGGACTTGGCATGCTCGATGGCATGACTCGCCTTCTTCCAACCGCCGAAGTTGGATTCCTCGGAATGAAGCGCGATGAGCAAACACTCGACATAATTACTTATGCAAATCGTTTGCCAGAAGACTTAACAGGTCGTCAATGCTTCCTTCTTGACCCAATGCTTGCAACTGGCGGTACTCTTATTGCCGCTACACATTACTTAGCAGAGCGCGGCGCTAAGGATGTTACTGCTATTAACATTTTGGCAGCTCCAGAAGGCTTAAAGCGTTTAGAGAAGGAGATTGATCCTTCTATTGACTTTAAGGTTGTTGTTTGCGCTGTTGACGATAGTTTAAATGATAAAGCTTACATAGTTCCAGGCCTTGGAGATGCAGGCGATCGCTTATATGGCTTAATTGATTAATATTTGATACGTGTATAAACGAAATCAAATCAAATCAAAACTAGTCAAAACTAGTCAAAACAAATCAAAACTAGTCAGACGCTAAGCAAATTTAGCAAAAACTAAAAACTAAAAAAACTAGTCAAAACTAGAAATAGCCTGCTGATTATCGCAATAATTTTGCAAAATTCAGCAGGCTTTTATATTAAGCATCAATGTTAAGCGAACACTCCGCAATGTTTCTCAAAACTCACATATGCAAACTCACATATGCAAACTCACATATGCAAACTCACATATGCAAACTCACATAGGCTGAGATTGCTCTTGAGCCATATCTTCAAACTTAGAGTTAATTCCACGAAAAGCAAGTTTAAATGTGTCTGTAGGGCCGTTACGATGCTTTGCCATAATAATATCAGCCTCACCTGGGCGTTCTTCCTTATTATAAAAATCAGGACGGTGTACTAAAAACACAACGTCTGCATCCTGCTCAATAGACCCAGATTCGCGCAAATCTGAAAGTTGAGGTTTTTTATCATTTCTCATTTCAGGTCCACGATTCAGCTGACTTAACGCAACAACCGGCACTTCAAGCTCTTTTGCTAATAACTTTAACGCTCGAGAAAAATCAGAAACCTCTTGCTGGCGGCTTTCCACGCGCTTGCCAGAACTCATCAGCTGCAAGTAGTCAATTACAACTAATTTCAAATCATTAGTCTGCTTTAGACGACGACATTTTGCACGAATTTCCATTAAACTCATATTAGGACTATCGTCAATAAATAATGGCGAATCCTTCATCATATCCCAAAAACTATTAAGCTTTGCCCATCGATCAGAAGTAATTTCTTCAGGATGACGTAAAGCAGTTAACGGTATATTTGTTTCAGCAGCAATAATACGTTGAGCTAACTCAATTTTGCTCATTTCCAAAGAGAAAATAATAGATGTCATATTATGATGCAACGCAGCAGAACGAGCAAAATCGACTCCGAGCGTAGACTTACCCATAGCAGGCCTACCAGCTACAACAATCATCTGCCCAGGTTGCAAACCTTGAGTTACGTTATCGATATCTCTAAACCCTGTAGGAATACCGCTAGATATGCCATTAGTTTGAAGATCATCAATCTGATTTAACGTAGTTTCTAACACAGAACCGATAGACACATAATCTTGATGAACTCGCCCAGTACTCATCTCATATACTTCTGCCTGAGCAAGATTAACAATATCTTCAGCAACAGAACCATTCGCAGAATAACCCATTTGAGCTATTTTTGTACCTGCTGTAATTACGTTACGCAAAATAGCGTTTTGATGCACTATATTCGCATAATATGTGGCGTTTGCAGCAGTAGGAACTGAAGCGACTAAACTGTGCAAATAATCTGCACCGCCAACCTTTTCCAAATCACCATTTTTCAGTAGTTCGTTGGCAACAAGAACGGAATCCACAGGCTGAGATGCAGAAAAAAGAGTGATAATCGCATCATAAATAGTCTGATGTTGAGGAAGATAAAAATCAGAAGTTTCTAGATCTTGCGAAACTTCACCTATAGCATCTTTACTCATAAGCATGCCGCCGAGAACAGCCATTTCAGCATCTGCATCGTGCGGAGGAATACGATCAAATACATTACGATTATCTGAGGATGAAGAATCCTGACTCATACTACTAACATACCTCACAATGCTGTTATTGAAAGCGATAGACACTTATTCGCAATTTACATTGCATATAAAGATACTATGCATTACTTTTTATAAAAACGAGTATAAACGTGTGCAAGTATTACGCGCGAGAAGCAAGCTATAGATTTATTGACAAATAAAGATGTCTGAAATGCATAACACAAATTCCGGAAAAATACAAATAGAAGAAAATTTGAAAAAAGTTATTCGCAAGTTATACACACTTTTATCCCCAATATGTGGATAACTTCATTAGATATCCACATAGAAACGCCCAATATGTGGATAACTTCATTTTTTATCCACATTACACACTCCGTGCGTGTCGAAAAATTAAAACATATAAGACTTCCAATTAAAAACATTGAAAAATAAAAGCCACCGACTTCAACAAGAAATCGATGGCTATAACTTAATCTAATTAGATCTTTTATGCGCTTTGGCTTATATTCCAGACTATTTGCGCTTTCGACGACGACTGCGCGTCGAGCTCTCAGAACCAGCCCCAGAACCAGAGTTATCCGAATTATTAGAGCTATCAGATCTATTCGCATCAGAATCACTCACAGAAGAATCAACATCTTCACTAACTTCGTCATGCTTATCTGAGCTATCATCTAACGAATCAAGATTTACTGAATCCACACTATTAGCTGAAGAATCAACAGACGAATCAACAGACGAATCAACAGACGGATCTTCATCTAATTTGTTAGCAAAGTCAGATTCAAATTCACCAGATTCCAATTCACCAGATTCTATTGCATCTTCATTTGCTTTATTAGCATCAATATTTAACTCACTGATATCAGAATCAAGCACAGAATCCACTTTAGATTGCTCAAGTTCCGTAGAAGAACTTTCAGATGAAACATCATCCACGTCCAAAGAAACAGGCGTTAAAACCGCCATTTGAGTTTTGCCTTGAGTAGCATCTGAAACTTCAACAACAGCACCAGAACGAGCTTGAACTATAGAAGAAAAATCATAAGCGCGCTCGCCTTGATCTGCCAAATCAACACCTTTACGTTCTTTAGCTTCAGATATACGCCAACCAAATAGTTTTTCCAAAGCAAAAGCCAGTACTGCCGTAATAACTCCAGCATATAAAATTACAATGCAAATTAAGCAAATTTGCGCAACAAGCTGATGCCAATCTCCAACAACAAGAAGACCTTTGCCATCAGCAAACAATCCGACTGCAAGCAAACCAATAATTGCAGCAACGCCATTAACACTAACTACATGCAAAGCACCATCATAACGAGCAAAAACATGCGAGTAGGAAACTAATGACGTTACAACACCAACAAACACACCAAGTAAAAGAGCCCATAAAGGAGCAATAACATTAGCAGATGCAGAACTTGCAGCAAGACCAGCCATAACACCAGAAGCCGAACCTAAAGCTGTAAAGCGCCCAAAACGTAAACGCTCAGTAACTCCCCATGCAAGCATTGAAGCAGAAGCTGTAATAGTTGAACTAATCCAAGAATAAACTGCAGCTCCAGGAACTCCCATAGAAGAACCAATCATTAAGCCAAGCCAACCAAACCAAATGATAAAAATTCCAAGCATAATAAAAGGAACATTGTGAGGCTGTCGCGCTCCAACTAAAGACTCTTCACTCATAGAATTAGCATCAGATAACGAACCTTCAGAAATATCTTTTGTAAAACTATCATGTGCAGCATGATTGCCATTAGAACGAGCAACATCATTCCACAATGCTTGCTCTAATTTCCCTTTACTATGATTTTTACTATTTGCTTCGCTCTTTGCAGCAGAACTTGCATGAGAAGAAACAGAAAATACACCTTTTGCATGAAGAATAAAACGCTTCAAAGGGAACTTCGCATGACCGCCAATAATAAACACGATTGCTAAAGCTGAAACAGCAGCAGCTAAATTAAGAGTTGATCCGCCAGCAAAATCATGGATAGAAACTCCTAAAGCTTGTGAAATAGCGCCCTTAGCAGAAAGCAAACCACCTCCATACACCATATGCATAAGAGGAGAGAATACTAATGTAATCCAGACTGCCACAAATATAAGCCAAATCGCATAACGAACACGGCCTGCGAGCGCTCCAGTAATCAAAGAAACAGCTACAATAGCACACGCCAATCTAAAAGCTGCAGGAAGTTCATTTGCAATACCAGAGCCACCATCCATGGATGTAAATATTCCGCTGTCTGACACCATGGAATCACGGAATAGCAGACCGCTCATAGGATCTCCAAAAATCCCACCCAACATATCTTTTCCCGCAAACGCAAGTGACCAACCCCATAACGTCCATACAATAGTTGTTACAGCGACTGCTCCAGCAGAAAGCATCATCATGTTAATCATAGAAGTTGCTTTCTCGCGCCCTCCGTAGAAAAGCGCAATACCAGGAGTAATAATAAATACCAATGCTGCAGCCAATAACGCTAACTGCGGATCTATTGCGGTCATATATCACCTCAATTATTTGATTTTATGCAACTTACAATTTTGTATTTAACATCTATATTTATTGTACCCGTAAAACAAACAGACAACTAAAATCTGAACATATTCACATATTCATGCAATAGTAACTTTGTCAAATTTGTCAAATTCGCCAAATTCATTACATTCGCAATACTCGTTATAGTCAGCGAATGCGCTAAATCGCCATATGCGTACAAAAATCGTTAATTCACAAAAGTATGCTCATGAAAAAATTTTATACTTAAAGCTACATAACAACATAAATATTACGAAAGTATTCCGTCTACAAAACTTTCTGGTTCAAACGGAGCTAAATCATCCGGTCCTTCACCTAAACCAACAAGTTTTACAGGCACACCAAGTTCTTTTTGAACGGAAATCACAATTCCACCTTTAGCAGAACCATCAAGTTTAGTTAAAACTACACCTGTTATACCGATAGCTTCAGCAAATACTTTGGCTTGAGCCATTCCATTTTGACCAGTAGTTGCATCAAGAACAAGCAATACTTCATCAACATGAACAGTCTTCTCTATAACTCTGCGAATCTTCCCAAGCTCATCCATCAAGTTTGACTTATTTTGCAAACGGCCAGCAGTATCCACTATCAACACGTCAACATTAGATTTACTAGCTTGCTCAGCTGCATCAAAAGCTACGGAAGCAGGGTCAGCACCATCTTTATAAGAACGAACAACAGGTACATTAACAGCACTTGCCCAAGTTGAAAGCTGATCTGCAGCAGCAGCACGGAACGTATCTGCAGCAGCGAGAATTACGGAATGATTCTCAGACACAAATAAACGAGCCAACTTCCCAGCTGTCGTAGTTTTACCTGTGCCATTAACTCCAACCATCATGATTACACTCGGATGATTAGAATCTGATTTATCAACATTCAAACGCCGATCAGTTTTCTCACCTACAAGTTCTAAAAGCCTTGAACGCAAAGATGACCGCACGTCATCAGGATTCGAAACTCCGGTAATCCGCGCATCTTTTCGCAAAGATTCCACAAGTTCTTCACTTGCTTGAGCTCCAACATCTGCTAAAAGTAAAGTATCTTCAACTTCTTCCCAATCAGATTCTGCAATATGATCTTTACTTAAAATCGTAAATAACGCGCGTCCAAAAGGATTTTTACTATTTGAAAGCCTAGCGCGCAAACGCTGAATACGAGAAGAAAGAGATTGAGGAAGATCCTTAGGCTTTTCCTCTATTTCGTCACTTTCATCACTCGCGTAAGCTATACCTGATTCGTCACTTTCTTGAGATTCACTAGTTACATTGGATTCATTGGATACCTGAGATTCACTAGTTACATTGGATTCCTCAGCTACATCAGTTTCGCTGCTAGAATCAGTTTCTTCAGGTTCACTAGGTTCTTCAGATTCACTAGATTCACTACTAGAGCTACATAAATCGGATTCAGGAATAGATTGCGATTCGATGCTATCACGAACACTCTTGTTACTCACATTCTTTTTATTCTTCGAATAAAGTACATAAATAACAAAAATTACAATAAAAAGTGCTACTAAAATTGCAGGAATTACAAATTCACTAGAAAAAAGTGCAAACAAACTAACCAAATTAAACATATATTAAGCATATGAAACTAGAAGTGCATAGACAACATAAAATAATAATTTTTTTATCACTTTTTCACATTATAAACAATAATTTACTATATTAAACATTTGCTTAAAACGAATCATTTTGAGATTAAACAAAACTCAAACAGGATTAAAACAAGACTCAAAACTTCACCTAGTTAAATGAGTTTTCTAAAATTAACTACTTATATACACTTATACGCTTATATACACTTATTGCTTAAAATAATTCACAGCATTAAAACAATAAGGAGAAAAAATGGATTTTTGCACGAGCGACTTCGAGAAGAACAACACCGCAAAAACATATGACACAGACGCGTCAAGCCAAGCAAACAAATTACAAATTCACGTATATGGAGCAGATTGGTGTGGAGATTGCATCAGAGCTAAAGCTGCTCTTAACAGATATGGTGCTGAATTTGTATGGCACGATATTGAATCTGAAGAAGGTGCAGAAGAAAAAGCAATAGAAATTAGTGGTCAAAAACATATTCCTGTAGTAACTTTTCCAGATAACTCGTTTATGGTTGAACCATCTGCAATACAAATTAAAGAAAAATTGGATTCTCTAAAATAAATGAAATAAACACAAAAACAGTAATAATCAAAGATTAAGTTTATAAGTTATATGTATTTTCAAATCAACACGCGGAAATTTTCTACATTTACTTAGTCTTTCAAATATAGTATACTTTTCATTTGTTGCCCCTTTAGCTCAATTGGCAGAGCAGCGTCCTTTTAAGTCGTGGGTTGTGGGTTCGAGTCCCACAGGGGGCACTTTGTGGAATCTTAAGCAAACATTTCATCGTGTTTCGCTTAAGATTTTTTGCTTATAATCACAAGTTTTATGCTATTTCACATCAGAACTAATAAAATTCTGCTTCACACGATCAAGCAATTATAAACACTTGAACAACACTACACTGTGAACACAAAACAGTAAGCAATACGCAAAACACTAATCAATACACAAAAACACGCATAATAAAAATATTGACTTGCAATACCTGACTAAATATTTATCTAAATACTTAGTCAAATCAATTGCAAGCCAATATTGTCTATAAAACTTTAATTATTACAATGGTTAATTATTTACTTACTAACCTACTAACCGATCCACTTATTACTTATTGCGCAAGTTATACCACCACAACATGCCAATAATTCCCAACAAGCCAATCAGCTCTAAGCAAAGATTAAACCATCCTATTTTTCCTACACCAATAATTGTTAGTACAACAAATACCAAATATAGGATTATTTTACCTGCAATAATTAGAGCATTTTTCAATTTCTCACTCATTTGATACCTCCCATATTTGAGGTTTCAAGCAAACGCTTTTGCACGATTGCATAGAATATAAGAACAGGAACCATCACAATAACCATGCCAGCATATAAACGACCATAATTCGTAGATGCCTTCTGAGTTTGCATAAGATTTAACAAACCAACCTGAACAGTACGATTCTTACCAGTCATCAAAGTCATAGCAATAATATAATCATTCCAATAGCTTAAGAAGTTGAACAACATAGACATTGCGATTGCAGGCTTTGCCATAGGGAAGAATACACGAACCATAATCTTAAATTGTGAAGCACCATCAATCATTGCAGCTTCTTCATAAGCTTTAGGGATTGACGCAAAGTAATCTTGCAAAAGGAATATTGTAAACGGCAAAGACATTACAGCGTATACAAGAGCCAACACAAATATGTTGTCTAAGAAAATACCCTCTGGCAAAAATTCCATAACAAGCTTATCTGCTCCAACAAGCATTAAGAATATAGGAACAATGATGTAATTCGCGTTAATAAACAATCCGCATTGGACAGCTATTTTTAGCAAACGCTTACCAGGAAAGTTAAATCTAGCTAAAGCATACGAACATGGTAATGCAATAATCAAAACTAATATCATCGCTAATACTGTTACGATTACCGAAGTACCAAAGTACTGTCCTAAATGAGCATCTACGAAAGCATCCACATAATTTTGCCAATGTATACTTTTTGGCAAATCCCAAGGGCTTCCATAAAATTCACTTTTATCTTTGAACGAAGCAATAAACACCCAAATAGTTGGTATAGCAATACTTAACGCAGCTATAGTTAAAACTATTTGCCCAACAATTCGACTAAATCCCCACTTACTACCATTACCGCGACTTGCACGACTAATAAAAGACTTCATAATCCACACCTTCTTTAATGCTGGAGCACTTCACTCTTCGTAACCATGTTCACAATCATCGATACAACAAAGCTAAACACGAAGATAACTACGCCAATTGCCATACCGTAACCGTATGCAGAATTGCTATATGCTTGCGAATACATGTACCCAAGCAAAACTTGCGATGCGTTATCAGGACCACCATTGGTCAAAGCCATCACAAGAACAAAGCTCAAATTAACAGAGCTTAAGATAAAGAACGTCAGCGTTGTACGCAAATTCTGCCAAATAAGAGGAATGGTAATTGAGAATAATTGCCTTGTTTTACTAGCGCCATCAATACGAGCAGCCTCGTATACTTGCGGATCAATTCCAGCCATTGAAGACATATACATAACCATGTAATAGCCTAATGACTGCCACAACATAGCGAATCCAATAGAATAAATTACAATTCTCTGATTACCTAACCATACTTGTTGCAAAGAATTCAAATGGAATAAACCAAGCAAACCATTTAATAAGCCATATTTCTGATCATAAATTGATGAGAAGATAGCAGCTACGACTACGATTGAAAGAACTGCAGGCACATATAAGATAAAGCGTATAAGACTACTACCTATAATACGATTCTGCATAAGTATTGCCGCGAAAATAACAGCTAATGGCAATGTAATCGAAGTGACAACCACCAATAGCAAAACCGTATTTTGGAATACGTGTACAAAATTCATATCTGTAAAAAGTTTTTGGAAATTGGCAAAACCAACAAATTTTTTATCGTCAGAATACCCACTCCACTTATATACAGACATTCGGAAAATATTTATTGCAGGTATAAAAATGAATATTAACAATAGAATTGCTGTAGGCAACGAGCACAGAAGACCAAACCGCGCGCGTTTTTTGTCCAAATCAGTGGTCACACCTTTTTTAGTCAAGCGCCCCAACGATTGCTTAAGACTTAACATCATACGTTCCTTTTTTGTAAAAAATAGATAAAACTTTACTGCACATACTGACAAGCAATCACAACAACTTTGTTATCCTTTGTAAGTCACTATTTATAAAGTCTGAATAATCAACATTATAAACGCATGAATCTAATCAATTTTCAAGTAAAGGCGAGCACCCACAGCGGTAACTGCCGAGTGCCCGCCTTATACTAGGTGAATTAAATTCACATGCTTAAACGGACGAACTTACTACTTTGCAGCAGCATTCAAAGCATTACTTGTATCATTAATTTGATCAATCCACTGCTTCAAAGTCTTTTGCTTGGATGCAATAGAATCAACCGTGTTATACAAATCTTCCTTAATGTTCTTACCTTCTACAGAAGCTGTAGTAGAGAATGAACCGGAAACAGCCTTAACATTAGGCTCATTGTATGCATCATAGAAGAGCTTCATATCTTCACTGACCTTTTCTGGCATACCCTTAATTGGCTGTACAGCGCCGGTCTTAACGAAGATATCAGCAGCCTTGTCGGAATACAAGAACGCCATAAACTTCTTAGCTTCTTCCTTATGCTTTGCCTTAGAAGGAATCCAAACAGCTTCAATAGTGGTGTTAATGTAACGAGTTGCATCCTTGCTCAAGGTTGGAACTGGAGCGAAGCCCCACTTGAATCCATCCATACGAGGAGCATCCTTCATCTCATTAACAATCCAAGTTCCATTTGGCATGAACAGTGACTTTCCATCCAAAATAGACTGCTGATTCTTAGTGAAATCTTGTGCATTTGCATAACCTACGGTATTTGGATTCAAGTACTCAGTAACAAGCTTGTTGGCAATAGAAAGTACTTTCTGTGCCTTATCTGTCTTCCAAACATCCTTCTTATAAGTCATAACATCCTTGAAGAAGTCTGGACCGCCAACATCAGCGATGAGAGCGTTGAAGAATGCATCAAAGTATCCAGCTGTAGGATATGTGAACAGCGAGATGCCCTTTGCTTTAGCTTCGTCACCAAGCTTAAACATTTCATCCCAAGTTGTTGGAACTTTCCAACCATTCTTTTCAAGCAAAGCCTTGTTGTACACTAAGCCAGATGGCGAGTAATACATAGGCATAAGGTATGTATCAGAATTTCCATAAGGGTTTGTATACAAACCAATCACACCATCAACAAGCTTCTCTTTAACAGTTTTGCTTTCTCCAGGAACTTTGATATCCAGAACGTCATTCAACTTCTCAAGAGCCTTATCCTTTAACAAAGTTTCTGTTAATCCAGAAGTAGAACCTTGACCAAGCTCAACGATATCAGGATAATTTCCAGCCTTCATACCTGGAGTGATTTCGTCTTCAATCTTCTTAGAAGTGACTAAATCAATCTTTACATTTGGATTAAGCTTCTCATATTCCTTTACAACATCTTTGTAAATCTGAGAACCGTATCCGCCTTCAAAAGCAGCGAACTTAAGTGTTACTTTACCGTTGGCACCAGTTGAACTACCGCCACCGCAAGCACCAACACCAAGTAACATCGCGCCAGCGCCCAATGCTGCAACAAGACGCGTTAGTTTGTTAAAACAAGACATTCTTGTAACCTCCTATTTATGCCGAAACGGTCTAGCAACCTTGCTTCAACTGATCGACGTTTTGTTATGTGCTTCCTCACACATCTTTAATTGTACACTATGTTTCCAAAAAAACAAATAAAATTTTCAAAAGTTTTAATAATCTTTAATATAAGGGCAAAAATAAGCATTCATAAAGGATGCCATTCGCGTACTAAATACGAAAAATACAAGATGTTATTCACAGCTTATGTATCCAATTATAAAAACGTATATAGTGTTGACCTATACTAAATATGGACATTATAGAATTTCTAAAACTACATATACGAAAAATAGTACAATGGACTGCTCGTTGATTATGTAAGCAGCCCATTATGTTATAAATATTTTTGCAAAAACAAGTAATAAAAACTACTAGTATTTTTTGCAACACGCTTAGATAAAGTTTAACTAAGTTTTATATAAATAGTCAGCTAAGTTTTAGATAAGATTCACGTGAAACTTAGCTAAGACACACCTAAAGCTACCTAAGATTTAGCTAAAGCTCACATAAAACGAACCTAATATTTAGCTAAAACAGGATAGCAAGATTTAAGAGCAAAATATTGACGAATATCAGTTATACGAACTCGCAATGATGCAGCATAAATCGCACTGAAGCGAATAATTCTGCGATACCCTACAGACTCAACTTCACTAACGCAATGTTCTACACCATCTACATCAGTAATACTAATCTTTACTTTTTCAATATGCTGACCTTTTCTTATATCTTCTTCAAGAACAAGAGCATCTATTATTAAAGGATTAGAAAATTCAATAAACAACCCTATTGGCTTATTACAACAAAAAACTTCTTCTTGATTGCGATTAAGTAAAGCTTGAAGATCACCTTCGTAATCTGTAGGATTTTCTACACTAATCTTCACTTCCTTACTATCACGCAACGCTCGTTTATTAAAATCAGAAATCTTCTGACCAAACTCTTGTAAAACTTTAACATCAACGTCAGCAATCAATCCATGAGAATTTGGCGGAACATTCAACAAAAGTGTAGAATTACCTCCTACCGACTTACACCATATATCGAATAGCTCGTCAGCGCTGCGAACAGTATCATCATCACTTTCGTGATAAAACCATCTTTTACGAATAGATGTATCAACTTCTGCAGGATACCAGCATAATGATCCTTCATAAGAATCCAACACTTTTATAGAACCTAAATCCTCATCAGTAGAAGAAAACTGTCGAGAAAACTCACCATCATCAGCTTTTTGAGATTTTGACGCAACTGTTTCAGCACTGCGCAATTCAGTAGGCAACACACTCCACTCATTAGCTCTAGCATGACCAGCCTCATTACCACACCATCTAACATCTGGCCCGCAAACGCTAATAACAGCTTCAGGTTGAAGCGCGCGAATAGTGTCATAAATACGCTGCCAATCATAAGCCTGCGTTTTGCCATTTTCACCTTCACCACAAGCACCATCAAGCCAAACAGAGAAAATAGGTCCATAACTAGTTAATAATTCTACAAGCTGATTTATGTAAAAATCGTTATACGCTTTACCAGTTCCATATGATTTTTCAGTTCTATCCCATGGTGAAAGATATATTCCAAATTTCATATGATGCTTGCGAGCAGACTCACTAACTTCACGAACTATATCACCTTTACCATTCTTAAATGGAGAATACTGTAACGTATGTTTTGTATATGCAGATGGCCACAAGCAGAATCCGTCATGATGTTTGCATGTAAGGATCACTCCTGTCATTCCAGCAGATTTCAAAGCATCAAGCCACTGATCTACATTGATCTTATCTGGATTAAATAAAGATGGATCCTCATGACCTAATCCCCATTCTCGATTAGTCATAGTATTCATGCCGAAATGTATAAAACCATACATTTCCATGCTCTGCCAAGCAATCTGTCGCGCAGCAGGTTTCACGTTTGCAAGATAATTTTTATTCATACTTACGCCATTCTTATTAACATCAATGCAACATTACATTGAATAACAAATTGTATACATGTTAGCAAAAAGTAAATAAAAGTACACATTTTTAATTTTCAACTTTGATAAATGATAATAAGGGGCAGAAGACTGCTATAAGAGCAAATCTTCCACCCCTAGTAATCGCAAACTGATATTACGAAATATCAATTATTCAGTTATATCAGTTGTATTGCTTATGTTTAGTTTGCGCGAAGCTTACGCAGAGCACACGCAACAGCAAACGCTAACAAGCTAACAACAAGAACGCTCAAAACATTCACGCCAGTGTTAGTGAGGTTGTTCTTGAGTTTCTTTTGATTAGTTTTATTTGTGTTGTTGTTTTGTGTTTCATTCTTCACAACAATGTTAGTCCAAGCGATCTGTTTACCAGTTTCATCAACCAACACAACAGTATGCTTACCCGAATAATCAGATGGGAACAAAGCGTTAAACTCAGGCTTACCATCAACCATTCGAACAGTCACATACTTAGAACCATCAGTACTCTTAAGCAAACGAGGATTAGAGTAAATATACGCATAAGCGTAAATCACTCCATCACTCTTAAGTTTTTCAATAAACTCGTTATCTGAAACATTCAATATAACTTTGTTTGCAACACCTGCAGTAGCAACATTATTGTTACCAACAGTAAGAGTATTCTTCAACT
Source organism: uncultured Gardnerella sp. (assembly GCF_947280595.1). Lineage (NCBI taxonomy): Bacteria > Bacillati > Actinomycetota > Actinomycetes > Bifidobacteriales > Bifidobacteriaceae > Gardnerella > uncultured Gardnerella sp. The sequence continues at coordinate 126,549 of NZ_CAMYOS010000002.1, forward strand.
CAGGTTCAAGACTTTTAACAGACTTAGGCGCTGGAGCTGCTGGAGCAGAAGCCGCAGGAGCAACAGGAGCCGGAGTCTTATCTGGAGCAGGAGTTGGAGCTGGAGCTGGAACAACCGGAGCTGGAGCTGGTGGTTGAGGTGCTGGCGTTGGAACAACCGGACCAGGCTCAGGCGTTACAGGACCAGGCTCAGGAGCAGGTGGCTGAGGAGCTGGAGGTACTACTGGAGCTGGAGTCTTAGGAGCAGTAAGACGCAACTCAGCTGCAGAAGCAAAGGTATTCGCAGGATTTCCAGCAGAAGTAAGAACTGTTATGCGAACTTTCTTAACATTCTGAATATCTTCACCAAAATCAGCTTTCTGCCAAGAACCACCAGTCTTAAACTCGCCAGACTTTTCGACTATCGTATTATCAGCTTTAGTAATAGTGATCTTATATGACTTAATCTTTCCGTTAACACCACCACCAGTACGTGGCAAATAACGCAAACCATTGATAGTCATAGGCTTATTTAGCGTAAACTCAAACCAAGCAGTACCATCTTTAACAGCATTGCCACCCCAGACAGTGTGCCACCAGGTGCCAGGATCATCGTCATTCGCTAATTCTGCTGGACCTTCATTATCAGATCGCGGTTGATAGCTTCCAACTTCTATGCCATAAGCATTGCGAGCAACATCGTACTTATCGCTTGCATTATCAACTGGAGCATTAGACATAAATGCATCTAGAACATCAAGCATATTTACAGCTTGAGCAAAATCGTCAGAAGTTGCATCTGTCTTCTCGATAATTGCATGAATACGACTTAGTTGTTCAGCATAAGATTTTTGAACTTGGTCAATAAATTTCTCACACTTAGCATCCCACTTTTGCTTAATAGCATCATACTTAGCTTTAGCTTGCTCGCGCGTTGCAGAGTCAAGCTTCTCTTCTCTAATCTTGAGGTTATCGAGTATGAAATCTCTATAACCGCCAAAATTAGCTTCATCATTACTAGTAACGCCGCTAGGCAAAGTCGCGTCTTTATCAGTAGAATAAATTCCAAACCACGTATCGCCATTTGCTCCACCAAGAACAGTGAACTTATGGTGCGCCGTAGTTCCTTCTGCTTTATCAAGAGGATCGTTACTCAATACACTTCCGTTGAACTCTCCTTCACCTGTAACAACAGCATATGTGCCTTTGCTTCCAGCTTGATAATCAAATTCAACTGTGTATTTATGGCCTGGCTTGAACTCAAAGTTTTGCGGAACCGTTCGATATAGCAAATTATCTCTGCCAACTAAACCATTGACTTTAACAGACCAATCGCCACCCAATACGTCATCAACTTTCTTTACATCCCATCCATGTTGAGTAAATGGTGCATGCTTTTCAGAAAGATGAATACGATTATCTTCAACACCTTCTGTGCCACCGATAACGAACGGCCAAATACCTTGCGCATTATGCTCAAAGTCATTGTCAAGTCCAGTTACTTCGCCTTTGTTATTGAACTTCAGACCAGTGTATTCATTTTCAACAACGCGAACATCATCGAAATAGGTATCTCCTTCGCCACTATGCTCAAGTTCCAAAGTAGTTTCACCACTTGCTGGAGCAGTAAAGAACACATACATGTTCTGGAAATAGCTGCTGCCATCAACCGTTGAAGAATTAGTATTATGAGAGTAAGCCTTCACATAATTCTTTGCAATACTGCGCATAGTTTCATTAGTCGCTAATACTTTATCTCCAGATCGCACAGTCATACGCGCAGGAGCAGAAGATCGATTATCAACACCAACATACAATGCGTAATGTTTTCCAGGCTTCAAATCAGTAATCTTCTGACTTACTTTTACTTTCCCACTAAGCTTAAGCATTGGATTACTAAATTGACTCTTAGCAATACTTGCTTTGCCAGCGCCAACAGAGTTCCAATTCTTGCTTAATGATTCTTCACCGCCATTGAAGCCAGCATCTACAACATGCATGCCTTCACTCCAAGTTACATTCAATTGTTTTGCGTCCACAGAACCTTTGTAAATAACATATGGAGTTTCAGCTTTAGCGTTCAAAGTAACTTTACCGTTAGCAACATTCACAACAGTTCGATCAGTCTTACCAAGATCTGTCAACTTGTAAACAGTAACGTTTTGAAGATTCTCCCAGCCCTTAGGCAAAATCCAAGTAGTTGAACCACCCTTGGTATTCCAGTGATAAAGCTTTTGATCACTATCTTTTACAAGCTTTCCAGAATTTACATCCCAGAGCCATGGCAAAAGATAAGATTCTGTACCACCTTGACCGCTATCACCAGCAGAAACAGCTCCAGATGCAACTATCTTGTCGTTTAATTTGATAGTGCGATTACGATACTCAGACGAACTTGAATCATTAGATCCACGAGAGATAACAAGCTTATTGCCATTAGCATCAGCAAGATCAATTTGCTCATTACTGTTATTAGTCTTAGGATCGCGCACGGAAGAAGCATCTAATGGGCTATTTACCCAACGAACTACTTTGAAATGCTGAATAAACTTAGTAGACAAATCATGCGTAAATAGATTCGAAATGTAAGCATCATAATCATTACGACCTTGCCAGCCTTCGAAATCCTTCATATTGTAGCCACCAAGCAACGGAGCATTAGCTGCGCCGCCATAGCTCGGGAAGTCACCTACCCAGCTATCTTTTTGATGGTTACGAAGGAAGCGCATAACTTGAGAGTTTTCTCCCTTCATCTTAAAGCCACCGTAAGTTAAATCAGCAGCCCAATGTTGGAATGTTGAATCATATTCGTTTCCAGCACCCCATTCTGTAGTCATTCGCCATTTGTTGTCGTTAATCATCTTCGACATCTTGCGAGTTTCCCAAGAATCTTCAGCACCGCTTGTTTGATTACCCCAAACGTCAAGATAAATGAAGTCCATATTATCTTTGACTTCTTTTTTCAGATCCCCAAAGCGATTCTTTCGAGAGTTGGAAGCCAAATCATAAATACCATCTATGCCAATACCTTGATCAAGCCAATTCCAGCCGTAACGAAGACTTCCACTTTTACCATTACGACGCACCATCTGCTCGCTAAAGGCTTTAGCTTCCGGATACATTTCTGAAGCATTAACATGCACGCCGAAACGAGCGCCATACTTCTTACCTTTTTCCATTAAGGTGTTCATATCCGAAGCGCCGCCAGCACGCTTGTTGATATCACCATAATCTGGGTGACCAGAATCATGGCCTTCATTGCCGTAACCCTTTAAGAGCACAGACTGACCAAGACCATCGGTATTAAGAGCAACTTTCTTAACATTATCAAGAGTTGTAAGGAATGGATTTTGTGCTTGGCTACCAAAGTTCATAGCAATTCGCCAAGCAACTAATTCAGGAACTTCTTCACACTTGTAAGGATTGTTCATAATATCGCGGTAAGCAATAGCGCCATCCTGCCAAGTGATTACACCATCGTTATTTTCATCGCCACTAATAACTACAGCAGACTTTGGCATATCCGTTTCGCCAACAGTGTACTTATTTCCTTTGCTATCAGAAACAATGCGATGATAATACCAAGGAGCGCTTGTTAAGCCAAACTGCGTTCCTTTAGATTCTTGCTTTGCAGATGCAATTACTCGAGTATTCTTAGAACCACCTTCAATTCCAGAATAAGCAACAGTTCCATTATGTTCAGAATTACTCCACAAACCAGCGCTTAGCTGATTATTAGAAACAAAGCCATACGTGTAATCGCCATTGTCTTTAAGAGTATACCCATCTGTAATTGCAAAAGTTTTATCTCCAGGAATCTGCGTATTTGAAGACATGCGAGCTCCTGTAAATGTAGCTCCTTCTTGAGAGCTGTTTACAGAAACTAGATTATTCTCAGGGAAGTAAAGCGTTTGAACAGGGTTTTCATCGCCAGCGTTATTTTCAATTTTTGTAACTTCGAAATGAAGTTGGTTCTTTTTTACAGTTATCTTAACGCTAATTTTTGCATCAATATTATGACCTGCATCTTTAACGCTAAGAACATATTGAGCTTCAGTGTTGCCTGCTCTCGTAAACTGAACATCTGAATCCTTTAACTCAACGTTTGTACCGTTAATAGAAACAGTATGAATATTATTACTCTGAGCATCCATTACATGATTCTCAAGCTTTTTCATAGTGTAATAAGATACAGCAGGGAAATTCTTATGGAGCACAACGTCCATATCTTCAGTTTGCAATTTTTCAGTTTCAAATACTGAAGACTTTTTCAAAGTTACATTATTTAATTTAACGTCTGAGCCATCGAGGTTAATATCCTTCTCGAATTCATCGTAGCCAGCTGCAACAATAGACAGCTTGTGTTTACCAAGCTCTAAACCAGAGAATTCAAATGCGCCATCGTCTTTAGTGCGAATAACTTTATCGTCTAATTGAACTCTTGCATCGCTGATTGCAGAAGAATTATCCCCAATGACTTTTCCAGAAATCTTATATGTTTGGCTAGGAGCATCTGGATCTTTAATTTCAACATCAGTTAGCTCGCTATTATAAGCACCAGCTTTCATAGCGAGTTTTTTAGAAAGATTATTTTTAATGCCGCTATAGTCAACAGTAAATACAATTTTTTTATTAACACTGAGCATAGCTTTACCTTCAGCCCAGTGAATGTTTATCTCAGTTTTTTCGCCAGCTTTTGGAGCAGGTGTATTGCTTGTAAACCACTTACCATCGCCATTAGAATACGTCTGCCAGAACCATCCGCCAGAATCAAAACCTATAAATAAGCCATTTCCAGGATCTTTATAACCAAGATAGAATCCAAATCTATTCTTAGTTCCATCTTCTTTAGTTCTAATAGTTGTAGCAAAATTACCGGAATCTGCAAAATTGTATTCCTTATTGTTAATAGCTACAGCAGGATAGCTATTAGGGTTATTAGCAGCATTACCATTCCGAGCACTAGCTTTGAAGTGATACCACCCAGAATCCTTTTCTAAAACTTCGCCGCCTTTTTTCGTATGAGGGTCTAATGCCCACGCTAAAGCGGTTTGAGGTGTTTCAGAACTTGCAACAACCGCTTGCGAAGCAACAGAGTCATTAGCCCATGCAGGAATAGCAAAAGCAAAACTACCTGCCAACGGCATTATTGACAGTGTAGCTGCTACTGTGCCAGCCACCAATCGTTTCATACTTTTCCTTTTCTCAACTGTGAGAATTTTTGGGATTAACCCAAATCTTGAACTCAAACTAACTTATAACTTTGCGCGCTCACCGCTGGGCGCGCTGTAATGACCAATAAAATATGACGAATATCAAAAATAGAAAAACCAATTATCTACTCGGAACTAACACCTCCTTTTGCTTTCTTGTATACACAACTAGCGCGCTACATTACGCTCTAAATCGAGTACACGAAACAGTGTAAAAGTAATTATATACCTAGTTTGCAAAAAGTAAAACGAAAATTAGTAATTATTTATATATATAGGAGGCATAGGTTTATTTTTCCTTGAAATATCAAGCATATTAAAATGATGCCCCCCCCCCCGTGAAAAAATAGTTATATCTGTTTTATTTACAATTTTTTGTAGAAAAACCAACAAATAACTATTATTTAATTGATACTACAAATATCCAATTCTTGTGTCACGTGACTTTACATTTTATAGCAATAAAAATATCTATTATATTCCCTTAAAATAAAGGCTCATACTAATTGAAAATACTTATCCTTTATGCTAATCTTACGAATCGTAAATTTATTTTACAAAAGCATGATAAATAATACAGTTAGCTTGACAACGCTGTTTTTAAAGCTAGCTGTACTAAATAATCACGCTTAAAAGTTGCAATGCAGCAACTCATAAAAAGGAAGAATATGAAAAACTCTATATGCAACAAGCACCACGCTTACCGCATAAAAGCAATAATGGCAAGCTGCGTAACAATAGGATTGCTTGGCACATTCTTACAATCAACGAACGCAATCGCAAGCGAAATAATAAACCAAAAATCACCTGAAGAATCAACAATTCAAGCTTCAGCAGATTCGTCATTACAAACATGGCAAAATGAAAAAATAACGAATATGCAAGCTCGTAGCTATATAGCAGCATTACAGCCACAAGGCTACGGTGACTTTGGAGAAAAATTCGAATCAACTGATGTAAACGATGGAACTGACGCAAAAATGGGATTGATAACATTCGACCTTTCTCATTACAGCAAAGCTCCAAAAAATGCACGCATCAGTCTCACATATTTAGGTACAGCAGGTCCAGCGAAACACAATGGAACCGATACTGTAAAAATCGCTGCCGTTGACGACACTCAATGCACAAATAATGCAAGTTCTTGTTCAACGACTGAAGCAACATGGACAAATAGACCGAGATTTGATTCTTCAGATGGAAGAATTGTAATAGAATCCGCACCTTTTGAACTAAAAGAGCTACAATACAAAGACAATATGTCTGTGACATCTAGCGAAAACGTTCAACTAGATGTAACAAAAATAGTGCGTGATCAATTTGCTAAAAACAACAAGAAAATAACTTTTGCGCTTGGCGAAAGTAAGCATATTGACGTTCGATTTGCAAGCACAGAGTCAATCTCTCAGCTTAAAGGAATAACACAGTCCATGCAGCCAAATATGACTATTACACCTTCTCCAGAAGACTACACTCTCAGCGTAACTCTTCCTACAAAAACACACTACAAGCAAGGAGAAAAGCTAAATCTTGACGGATTAGAAGTTAGAAGAGTTAAAACTTCGGATCAAACTTCGAAAATACTTAACAAAAATGATTACGAAATAATTGGCGCCGGCTTTGACGCGAATGATATTGGCGCGCATGAGATTACAATAATCGATAAAAATTACCCACAATCGCATATAAGCTTCAATATTTACACAACATATTCAAACGATAATCAAGATAAAAACACTGAACTTATATCAAAAAATGATGATCGCTTATGGTACAAACAGCCAGCATCACAAACAAAGCTCTACCATGGGGAAGGCAGAGTTTCACAAGAAACAAACCTCTGGCAACAAACTACACTACCGGTTGGCAACGGGCGCATTGGCGGAAGTATCTACGGTGAAGTAGGTAAAGAAAGAATTACTTTTAACGAAGAAACTTTATGGACAGGCGGCCCAGGTTCGCACGGAACTTACATCGGTGGAAACGATGAATCAAAAGGTAAAAATGGCAAAACTCTACGCGATTTAAACAAACAGCTTGAAAATGGCGCACAAACAGTTAATCCAAGCTCATTAACAGGCGGATTTGACTCGTTACAGCAAGGAGCATACCAGAATTTTGGAAATATTTTTGTGGATTATGGATTTGAGAATAATCCGTCATACAAAAATTACGAACGTGATTTGAACATATCTCAAGCGATAGCAAATGTAAAATTCACGCGCTCAAACACTGTGTATACAAGACAATATTTCGCATCACACTCAAATAATGTATTAGTTTCCCGTTTCAACGCTAGTGGCGAAAATAAGCTTAATCTGACTATTTCTTTCAACCCTAATAATGGATACAGTAAAAAAGATTCTTCTGTTAGCGCAAAAGGCGACACTATTATCGTTAAAGGCAGATTGGGAAATAACGGTCTTATTTACAACGCTCAAGCGAAAGTAGTTGTTGATTCCGGAACTATAAAAACAAGCAATGACGGTAAGCTAATTGTTTCCGGCGCAAATACTGTAACTATGTACACTTCAGCTGCAACAGATTACAAACAAGAGTATCCAAATTATCGCACTAAGGAAACTCCTGAACAAGTTGATTTAAGAGTGCATAACGCTGTGCAACTTGCAGCGAATAAAGGATTTGCCGAAATCAAGAAAGATCATATTAAGGATTATCAATCGTTCTATAATCGCTTAACTCTTAATATAAACAATCAAAAAAATAGCAAAGAATTCGGAACAATTCCTACAGATAAACTACTGGAAGCATATTCCAACAACATTGCAACTAAAGAGCAAAAAAGCGAATTAGAAGCCTTAATATACCAATATGGAAGATATTTAGCAATCGGATCTTCTCGCGAAGATAGCCAATTACCTGCAAATTTGCAAGGAATATGGTCGAGTTCTGCAATAGATAGTTCTCACAATACAGTTATTCCTTGGGGATCTGACTTCCATATGAACGTAAATTTGCAAATGAATTATTGGCCAACATATTCAGGTAATTTAGCTGAACTTTCTAAACCGCTAATAACTTATATCAAAGGCCTTGTTAAGCCAGGAAGACTAACTGCAAAAATTTACGCTGGAGCAGAAACCAAGAACGAAAACACTCCTATTGGTGACGGCGAAGGATTCATGGCACACACTGAAAACACTCCATACGGGTGGACTACGCCAGGCGAAGCTTTCTCATGGGGATGGAGCCCTGCAGCAGTACCTTGGATTTTGCAAAACGTGTATGACGCTTATGCATACAGCGGAAATCTTAATCAACTTAAAAACGACATATATCCTCTATTGAAAGAGGAATCGCATTTGTACTTGAACTACATGCTTCACAAATCTTCTCACAAAGCAAGCGATGGTAGTTTTAGACTCACAACAGGCGTTGCATATTCACCTGAACATGGGCCTGAAGGCACAGATGGAAACACGTACGAAAGTTCCCTAGTATGGCAGATGCTTAAAGACACAATTGACGCAGCTAATGCATTAAACGTAGATAAAGATTTAGTTGGAAATCTTGACGGTTGCTCTACAGATAACTGGAAAAAGAATGATGACGGATCTTTTGTAAATGCTAATGCAAATCGCTCATGGTCATGCGCAAAAAGCCTACTGAAGCCTATTGAAATTGGCAAGAGTGGTCAAATCAAAGAATGGTATAACGAAGGGGAAATTGGTAAGACTGAGGATGGAAGAAATATACCTGGATATCAAAATAATCACAGGCATATGTCACACATGCTCGGATTATTCCCTGGAGATCTTATAACAATTGACAACTCCCAATATATGCAAGCAGCCAAAAAGTCTATGACTTTGCGCGGAGATGACGCAACAGGCTGGGGAGTTGGACAAAGAATCAACTCTTGGGCTCGCACAGGAGATGGAAACCACGCTTATCGTCTTATTGAAAATCAAATTAGAAATGCGATGTATGCAAATCTTTTCGATGTTCACCCACCTTTCCAGATAGACGGTAATTTTGGAAATACTTCAGGTGTTAATGAGATGCTTATGCAATCAAACTCGACTTTCATTGACACTAACGGAAAATCTTATTCACGCTATGTAAATATTCTTCCTGCATTACCAGATGCTTGGGAAAATGGTAGCGTTAAAGGCTTAATCGCACGAGGAAACTTCCAAATTGATATTGCATGGTCTAATGGAAAAGCAGATTTAGTTTCCATAGTTTCACGCAATGGCGGTACTGTTGCAATAAAAATCACGAAGAGCAGTAGCGATATTGATAAGCTAGAAGTTCGTGAAATTGATTCAAAGAATGCTGACTCAATTTCACAAGGAACGAAAATTCCTTCCAAGATTGTTACTAACAAAAATGGAGAAAAACTTATAGTATTTTCTACCCTTAAAGGCAAAAAATATACAATTTCTAAAGGAAACGATGGTAAAAGAACTGAGCCTGAGCCTGTAACTCCATCTCCTGAGCCTGGTCCTGTAACGCCTGAGCCACCTGCTCCGGTTGTTCCAACGCCAGCACCTCAACCACCAGCTCCAGCTCCAACTCCGGTTGTTCCTGCTCCTGCTCCAGATAAGACTCCAGCGCCTCAAGCTCCTAAGTCTGTTAAAAGTCTTGAACCTGAGTTGAAGAATACTCTTACTGTTGGTAACAATAATGTTGCTACTGCAGGTGTTGCAAACAAAGTTATATTGAATGTTTCAGATAACGAGTTTATTGAAAAACTTAAGAGTGATGGAGTGATTTACGCTTATGCGTATATTTACTCTAATCCTCGTTTGCTTAAGAGTACTGATGGTTCTAAGTATGTGACTGTTCGAATGGTTGATGGTAAGCCTGAGTTTAACGCTTTGTTCCCATCTGATTATTCGGGTAAGCATACTGTTGTGTTGGTTGATGAAACTGGTAAACAGATTGCTTGGGCTAATATCACTGTTAAGAACACCGTTAAGAAACAAGTTAAGAATAATAGTGAGTCTAAGAGAGCCAAACGCAACCTCACTAACACTGGCGTGAATGTTGCAATTATGACATTATGCGCAACATTTATTTGCCTAATAGCTATAGGAATAAAAGCTTTACGATTAAAACAAAATCTATAAGCAAATATAAGCAAATATATAAAGAATATGGCGTAGTGCTTGGTTACAAAACATTACGCCATATTATTTTTCATAAAATCATTTCAAAAACACACAAAGATAGATTTCACATTATAAGCAAATTTCAACTTGCCCACACACTCGCATCTTGATCATCTTCATCAGGATTATAAGCAGCTTTAGAATACGTGTATTCGTCATCAACTACACCCGAATCAGCATCCGCGTTAATAGCAGCAAGAACGCCTTTATCTATCTTGTATTGCGGCAACACATTTTTGATGTAACTTGTTACAGCATCTTGCATAGAAACGTCATGCCCAACACGTTCTGCCATAAACCAACGATGATCCAGCACTTCATGGAAGAATTGAGCAGGCTGAATTTGTGAACGAAACTCAGGCGGAATCATGCGAACTGTTGGCTCAAAAACTTCACGCATCCAATCAGTCGCAACAATTTCCAGTTCTTCTCCTTGCCTCCAAGTAGAAGTTCTGTAAGCATCTAAATCATTAAGCAAACGACGAGCTTGATTTTCTTGCACATCTAAGCCAGTCAATCGCAAAAGTTTACGAGATGCGTATCCTGCATCCACAACACGAGGACGAACTAATACACGTCTACCGTCTTCAGACGTTTTCATCTCAAGCTCATCCACATCGAAGCCTAATTCATTCAAACGATTAACACGTCTTTCAATACGCCACATTTCATCAGGACTAAATTTATCAACGTCCGTAAGCGTGCTCCAAAGAGAATGATACCTATCTACTAAACGATTTCCAATGCTAATTTCATCAACTTCCCCAGGCAACAACTGTCCGGAGCTCAAATCCATTAACTCACCAATAATATTTGTACGAGCTAAATCAATATCATATTCTCGTTGACCCGGAGTCAAACTACTGTGCAAGTCACCAGTTTCAGCATCAACCAAGAATGCAGAAAAAGCATCTGCATCTCTCAAGAACAAAACGTTAGAAAGTGAAACATCGCCCCAATAAAAGCCTGAAAGATGCAAACGCACCATCAAAACAGCGAGCGCATCAATAAGTCTTTCTGCAGTATCTGGACGCAAGGTTCTTGCAAACAGAGCGCGGTATGGAAGAGAAAACTTTAAGTGTCTTGTAACAAGCATTGCCTCAAGTGGTTCACCATTAGAATCTCTACGACCTGCAACCACAGCAATAGGCGTTACGGTTGGCAATTCAAGTTTACGTAAACGGCGGAGAAGCTCATATTCTCTTTCTGCTACTTGTCTTGTTATTTCCTTCATCGCGTAAACTTCATCGCCTACGTGCACAAATCTTACAACGTGTCTAGATATACCTCGAGGAAGATTTACAAATAAATCTTTTGGCCATTGAGAAAGCGGAAGTTCCCAAGGCAACATAAACATTCTAGGATTTGACACTGCAGAAGTAATTTTTAACGCTGAAGGCTCGCGTCTTGTAGGCTCTTCATCTTGAGCCGAAACCGAGGTTGCTTGAGCAGCACGCGGATCAATATAAGCAGCTTCGTTCCATTCCATATTGTCTAATCTACCCGTCAGTGTGAATGATAATGATACTTTATTTTGATTATTTACCAATAATCAACACAACTGCAATAATTTTCTAATGCTTAATATGATTTGCAAAGAAAATATCACTCTAAGAAGTGATGCGAAATGCGGGGTAGCGTTATGCAAACCCCGCATTAATCGCATTACATCAAACCGTGCAAGTTATGAGAATAACAATTAGTTCAAGCGCAACTCAGTAGATGGTGCAAACAAATGCATCTTTGCTGGGTCAATCTTAATCTTGACTGTATCTCCAACCTTTGGAAGAGCACGAGGATTAACGCGAATAGTCGTGAGCTTATTCTGATCAGACATCATCGTAGCTGCTTCAGCAGCAGATCCGTCAGTTACAATGTTTCCATAAATGTAGCCATCAGAACCGAGATCTTCAACGTTTACAACATTCAAGGAGAATGCGTTTGGATCATCGAATGTAGCCAAGCTTGCATCTTCTGGGCGGAAGCCAACTATAATTTGATTATTATCTTCCGGAGTAAGCTTTGCAACAGCTTCTTGAGGCAAAATAATTGAATCTTCACCAATTTGAGCACGACCATTAAGTACTGGATGCTGATTGAGATTCATAGATGGAGAGCCAATGAATCCTGCAACGAACACGTTTGCTGGACGATCATAAAGTTCTGTTGGAGCACCAACCTGCTGCAAAACACCAAGCTTAATAACAGCAATACGATCACCCATAGTTAAAGCTTCAGTCTGATCGTGCGTCACGTAAAGAGTAGTGACATTGAGCTGGCGCTGCAATGCGGCAATCTGGGTACGAGTCTGAACGCGAAGCTTTGCATCAAGGTTAGAAAGAGGTTCGTCCATAAGGAAGACCTTTGGATTACGAACAATTGCACGACCCATTGCAACACGCTGACGCTGACCACCAGACAAAGCCTTTGGCTTACGATCCAAATACTCAGTCAAATCCAAAACTTGAGCAGCTTTATGAACTCGCTTCTCAATTTCTTCTGCAGGTACACCAGCAATCTTCAACGCAAAGCCCATGTTCTGCTTAACGGTCATATGTGGGTACAATGCATAATTCTGGAAGACCATTGCAATATCGCGATCCTTTGGCTGCATTGTAGTCACATCTCGACCGCCAATAAGAATACGACCGCGGTTGACTTCTTCAAGACCAGCCAACATTCGCAAAGTAGTAGACTTACCGCAACCAGATGGACCAACGAGCACAAGGAACTCGCCATCCTTAATAGTCATGTTCAAATCATCAACCGATGGCTTATCATTGCCCGGGTAAATGCGAGTCACATGATCAAATACAACTTCTGCCATGATATGTTCCTTTCATCGGCAGGTACGTGCCGAACGATCCGTTGTGAAGGGTGTGCACTCACAAGTCCGTTTCCGACTTCGGCTGGACTTACACGCACACATTACTTATCTGGTCCATTGAAGGTTCTCTTCGTTGAGCCATAATCAAATATAACATGCTTTCACTAACAAAACACTAAATCTGCAATTAGCTTTCATCGGCGTGTCGTCAGCAATGCATAGAAAGGCAAAAAAATCAATACACTAACTACGCTTAATAATCTAGATTTAACACTCTATTGAGTTACCATAAAAACATGAACGATATTAGCATGTTCGATTTAAGCCAAGGCAGCAATATTGGCGGATACACACTTATAAAAAGGCTGGGCGGCGGCGCTATGGGCTCTGTGTGGAAAGTTCGCGATGACGGAGGTCAAGAATATGCTATGAAGATTTTACGTGAAAACGCGAGCGAAAATGACTACGCAACACAAAACGAACAAAATCTCGCAAGAACTCGCTTACGAAGAGAAGCACTTGCATTACAACGTATAAATCACATTGGCGTTTGTTCAATAGTCGACATGGAACTTGACGCATCTATAGCTTTCATAGTCACTGAACTTATTGAAGGCTTAAATTTGAAGGAAGATGTTGCAGAAAATGGTCCGTATATTCGAGATGATTTAGAACGACTTGCGCACAAACTAATTGATGCTATTAAAGCAGTTCATTCTGCTGGAATAGTCCACAGAGATATAAAACCTACAAATGTAATGATTTCTGCAACAGGACCAGTACTTGTAGATTTTGGAATCGCAATGGGAGAAGGCGAAAGTCACGTGACTAGAACCGGCTTAGTTATGGGAACTCCAGGATTTATAGCGCCAGAAATAATAGAAGGCTCAGATTCTGACGAGCTTACAGATTGGTGGTCTTTAGCAGCAGTTCTTGCATTTGCAGCAACAGGGAAGCCTGTTTTTGGAACAAAGCCTATGATGGCAGTTTTGGAACGCGCGGCTTCCGGAAATGCGAATCTTAATGGCATTCCGCCTAGAACTATGGATGCTTTAAGATCTGCTCTAAATCCAAATCGTAATCAAAGATGCACTCCAGAAGAGCTTGAGGAAGCGATTGCAAAAGATGCAGAAAATCCTCTTGCTTGGCAAGGGGCGATGCTCCCTTTTGAGTTAAATATTTCTGAATCTAAATTAGATGATGAGAATACGAGTAAACCTTATATTCAGCAAACCTCTAAATTCTCTAGCGATATGAACTATCAAGATAGTGAAAACACGTCACAAACTATCAATGTTTCACATGAAACAGAAGAAGATTCAGAAACGATATCATTTAACAGTGTAAGAAATATCGAAAATAACTACACTGATATAACTGATACATACGAATCTAACTACAAAAATAATAAAAGAAAAGAAAACGAAAACTACTTCAATAACAGTCAAGCTGACACTAGCTCTAAGACTTTGAACGTTAGAAAAATGTGGGCAGATGACGTTTTACCAACTTCTGTTCTAGATCACACAACACACATTGGCACTGGCACAACGCCCATTGGCACAACACACATTAGCACAACACACATTGGCACAATTCCGGCATATACAACTACAATTGCAGCTCCAATAATAGAAAATCAATTTAATCCAATTCAGAACACAAACCAGAACCCTATAAACGAGAGCAAATCAATTCGAAAAATAGAAAATATCGAAGTAGAAAATACAAATCAAAAGTCGGAGAAAGCACAAGAAATAGCCACACAAGTAGTAAATCCACCGATAGAAAACTCAGTTACGCAAGTAGAAAACACAAATCCAACACAGCAAGCAAATCTTTCACAAACACAAGATGATTATGATTCAAAAGAAGAAAATCTGAACCAAAAAGCACGACCGTATCTACTTAGAGGCACGTTATTTCTACTTATTTTTATGCCAATACTTCTTGCAACAACATGCATATCTACTTCAGCATCTCTATTCTTGCACGCGATATTCATGATTATTTGCGCAACAACAGGATACAATGTTTCATCACATATACATCGACAAAAAATAAATGACGGAATAGGAAAAGATAGATTATTACGCATATTTTTTATACCATGGCATTTTCTAAAAGCGATTCTATATACTATTCCGTCTTTACTAATACTTTCCATCACATCAATTTCATTCGCATATATTTATCCACTTTTAATTAAAGCGACTTGCCAACTTATGGAATTCCCTATATATCTTCCAGAGTGGCTATTTGTAAAAAAATGGGTGATTCTACTTCCTTCTTATACTCCAGAAATCTTTTCGCCTACATCAATAGGATACGCCGTAGGAGTATTGATTGGATGGATTATAGTATCTTTATTCGGCAGATCTAGAATGATTAGATTAGGTTTGGGAGCTATATTCGGCGCAGGAAGAAATTAAAGGAAAACACTAACTAGGAAGACATTAACTAGGGAATTAACTGAGGGAATTAACTAAAAGCATTAAATTTGCAAAAATCAAGTTTTACGCAAAATCATTCCAAATCATTCCAAATTATTCCGTATCATTCCGCAGCATTCAAAATCATTGAAAATCATTCAGCATAATTCCGTTGATACCGTACATTAGACTATGTTTATCACAGTAACTAAATTCTATAAAATACAAATTCATCACAACTACGTTAAACACGACTGCGTTAAACACGACTGCGTTATGCGCAAAAGTGATACGAAAGGATAGGCATGATAAAACCAGCCGAAAAAAGAGAATCTAATAGCGCATTAAAAGAAAAAGAACGCCGCCAACAGACAATTATTGGAATTGTTGTTGTTCTCGTAATTATAGCGATGATTACTGGCATAATCATCACAACATACAATGCGCAAAACGCAGATAATAAAAATAAAATAGAAAAAACAATTAAAGCCAAAAAATCTCTCAAGGCCGTCAAAACTGCAGAAAAACCAAAAAATATGAATAATTATGGCGGCATTGCAATAAGCAAAAACGGGTATAACAATCCTGTCAAGGGAGTACCAACCATAGCTGTGTATTTTGATCCTATGTGCCCAGGATGCGCTAACTTCAACCAGAATATCGATCCGTATCTAGTTCAAATGATGGAAGCAGGGCAAATCAACATGGAAATTTACCCAATGTCATTCCTTGATCCACTATCTACGGATCACTATTCCTCTAGGGTTACAGGAGGAATTTATTACATTGCAGATAACAGCAACAATCCAAAATCTCTTTTGGAATTCATAAGTAATATTTTTGACAAAGACTTCCAACCAGATGAAGGCGATAGATACACGCCTGTAAGCAATAAAACACTTGCTGAAAAAGCAATAAAGTCAGGAATCAAAAAAGAAGTTGCAGAAAACGCATTCCAACGTCATTACATAAAATGGCAGAAGACTATGAATACAGCAACTCCTGATAGAAAAGAACTTTGGAATATAAGTGGCTCTAATGCAGGTTCTATGACTACACCAACAGTGACGATTAACGGACATATTTTCGACATGAGTAAAGTCAATGCCAATAATTTGAATATACTTAATGAAATTTTGAAATCTATTGGATTAGACGAAAAAGATTTAGGATCTGCAACCGTGCGTCCAAAACTAGATGATAAAGGAACACCTGCTGCTATATAGAATAATTGCAAAACGTAGCTTTTAAGCACATTTGCAAACAACTATTAAAGCATTGTTTTCAATCCAAAAACATGACAAAAATTGATTAGCAAATAAAAGTAACAAAATATGACACGTGCACACTTGCCACAAACAATAGTTGCTGGTACACTAATCAATGTTTTGTTAGCGCATATGTTTATGCGCACTGCCTCCTTAGCTCAGATGGCCAGAGCGGCCGCCTTGTAAGCGGCAGGTCGCCGGTTCGATCCCGGCAGGAGGCTCTGTTTATTCTTCGAAGTTTTGTATCCACAATCAAAAAACATTTTCTGTCTTGATACTGCGATATTTTGCAAATATGCGTTTATGTAACAAACATAAATTGTAAATACATTTCAATAGTGCAAATGATGATTCAACAACTGTAAATATTTATTGTTCATAGTTAGGTACTCGTATTATTGTTGAAATGTGTTTCTGTTTAAATAACATGCATAACTAACAACGTATAATAATAAAAATACATATTCTTTTTGCGAGTAAGTTCTCAGAAACCTTCCCCCAACTCAGGGTTTCTGAGAAACTGAGTGTGGAGCGTCCCCCAACCTGCTCCACCTCACAGGGGCGGGAAAATCCCCTTCTCTCCCGCCCCTTTTTCATGCATACAGAAAAATTCGTGAATATCAGCAAAAATTTGTGTAATTATGTGTGATTAGATTTGATTCGATTTGATTCCAAAAACTTCGAATTGCATGATATGTGCAAAACGACATTGTCGATGAAACTATAGTTTCATTTACAGGATTTTCCTATCAAATGGGGCTGAGCTCTCGGAGTTTCTCTCATCGCAAGATTTTTACATTGCTCTAAGAGAAACTCCGATAGCTCTTGGCATGTTTAGTCTTTTAATCTTCGGCTAATCACCGAGATTTTTCGATTTTTCTTCTTCATTCGATGAATCACCATCAAAGATGCTGAGGTTCATCTCATTCAGGGCGAAAAATCTTAAATCTCTGCCTAACTAATAGCAAAGCATACGTTGTAAAAAATCCTATAGGATTATTTACAAAGTCATCCTATTTACTGTTGATAAGAATAAATAATATCGCATTAACATAAATAATTAGTTATAATGAAAGTCTGATTTCGGGAAGCGAGGTTACATGATACGTCGATGGACGCCAAGACGTTTTGTTGTATTAAGACGCGCTAGAATAATTGCAAGCGCATTAAGTATTGCACTTATTTGTACAGCGTTTTTTGCCTTCTCAACTAGAAAAGCAGTCGCACTTACAGTTAATGGCAAATCAAAAATTGTAACAACTTACGCAATGAGCGCACAACGACTTCTCGAAGAACAAAATATAAAGATAAAAACACACGATCAAGTACTAACATCTTCTGGAGAAATACTCACCAATCACAGTACAGTTACTGTACGAAGCGCATATCAGACTTCAGTTACAGTTAATGGCGTTACAATACCATTCTGGACAGTTGCAACAAGCGTAGATCAGCTTATTGGATTCTTTAAAGCAAATGAAAAAAGAGCTGTAAAAATCACAGTTAATCTTCGTAATATATACGACAAACTTTCAGGCGGATTATCGATCAATAAAGAAGGTCCTGTTAGCGTTATATGCGATGGAAAAACGCGAATTGCTCCAGACGGGAAACTTCCAGCAAGTTCTATTCTTGATTCACAAGGAATAGTTTTAGGAAAAGAAGATCGAGTAACAGTTGAAAATGATGGCAATAAAACAATTCTTAGAATATTGCGAGTTACACACGGTCAAGAAAAACGCGTTGTGCAAGTACCATTTACAACGCAAACCATTACTGACAATAATCTTCCAGAAGGCACACGCATTGTGCAAAAAGCAGGAATTAACGGCGAAAGAGAAGATGTTTATAACGTTACATACGTTGACGGAAAGCCAGAATCTGCAACTCTTGTTTCTCAAACAGTTACTAAACCAGTTATTGATGCAGTAGTGGCTATCGGGCGTAAATCTGTGCCACAAAAACAAGATAAACCAGAAATAAAACATGAAAGTGACACAAATACAAAACCAAAGAATAATAAACAAAATAAATCTAAAAAAGTAGCACCTTCACCTAAACCTAAATCTGAAAATAAACCAAAACCAAAGTCTGAGCAGAAACCAAAACCACAAACCCCTGCTCCACCACAAACCCCTGCTCCAGCTCCAGCACCTGCTCCAGCTCCAGCCCCTGCACCAACTGATGACGATACAGATAGCATGGTTCACGCAACTCCAGAGCAAGCAAAACTGTACGCTAAAGCAGCATGCGCAGAATTCGGATGGGTTGGAGAAGAATGGGACGCTCTTGTATGGCTGTGGAATCGTGAATCACATTGGAGATGGAATGCTGAAAACCCAAGCTCTGGCGCATATGGAATCCCACAAGCACTACCTGCAAGTAAACTAGGAGATGTATCGCGAGGAGGCGGTCCTAATTGGCATGAAGATGCTGGAGTTCAAATCAACTGGGGATTAAATTACATAAAAAATCGTTACGGAAGCCCTACAGCAGCAGTTCAACATTCTCATGATGTCGGATGGTACTAAATCACATTAAATCAACACAAAACTAGAAAACTTTGGATGGTACTAAAGTGACTAAATTAAATAGCGACAACGATAGCTTTGACGGAAAACTTCTTGGAGCAGCAGATATAAGAAGAATTGCGGCAGAAGAAGGTATTACGCCTAGTAAAAAATTTGGACAAAATTTCGTAATAGATCCTGGAACAGTACGAAAAATTGTAAGCATTTCTGGAATTACAGAAAAAGATACAGTTCTCGAAGTAGGTCCTGGATTAGGCTCTCTTTCATTAGCAATTTTAGAAACTGGAGCAAATCTTACAGCTATAGAAATTGATCCACCTCTAGCAAAACGACTGCCAAATACAGTATTAGAATTCATGCCTAAAGCATTTGAAAGATTTAATGTTGTATTAAAAGACGCTCTAAATATTACTAAACAGGATTTGCCTAGAATTGCAAGCGCAAAGAATTTTACTCTCGTAGCAAATCTACCTTATAACGTTGCTACGCCTATTATTTTAACGCTTTTAGAAAAATTTGATAATTTGCAAAACTTCGTAGTAATGGTTCAAAAAGAAGTCGCAGATAGGCTATGCGCGCATCCTGGTAATAAAGTCTATGGAACTCCAAGCGTAAAACTCGCTTGGTATGGGCATGCGCAACGCGCTGGGATTATTGGAAGAAATGTTTTTTGGCCATCACCTAACGTTGATTCTGCATTAGTTTCTTTCACTAGAGATTGCGTAAGTAAAGGTAATGAAATTCAGCGCGCTGAAGTATTTTCTCTAGTCGATGCCGCATTCCAACAACGTAGAAAAACACTTAATGCAGCTCTAAAAAATCATGTTGAAAAAGCTGCATTTGAAATTTCTAAAATAGATCCAACTCGAAGAGGCGAAACTCTTACATGCGAAGAATTTTTGGCGTTAGCAAGAGCACAATATAACTTTTAAAAGCATTAGCGAACTCTCGTATTCTAAAATTAAAAATTAAAAACAGTAAGAATAATTAAGCATTTGGCAAACGATAGATCTAGAACGCCTTTAGGTCATACATAGTCAGTAAAATGCGTGTAAAGTAATACTTCGCGCCTAATTTTTCAAAATACCTAGTATGCTATTTGAAAAATTAGAATACGGTGAATTTAGGGATTTTAGGCGTAATCGCAACAAATTAAGTGTATGGATAGATTTGGAGTATCATGGCGCAAGAATACGATGAGCGCACCGCTCGCAAAGAGTTCATGTATCAAAAGACTAAATCCATATTACTTACTGTTGGAATTGCACTAGTGGTTGCAACTTTGTTATCTTTCATGATCCAATTCCATGTTTTCGGATTAAATTCTCCAAAAACTAAAAAAGATAACAATAATTACGGAATAGTTGCCCCATGTCCTATAAAAGATAAAGATGGCGATAAAATATCGTATCTCGATGCGCGCACAGTTTCTATTCGAATCTTGAATGGAACTAAATTCAGAGGTTTTGCTAATGCTGTAGGCGAGGCTTTGAGAATTCGCGGATTTAATTTAATTGAAGTTGGAAACAATAAAACACAGGGCGTTAAGCGTACAACTATTTATTTTGGCAAAAATTCAATAAATTCTGCTTATACACTAAGCTCTCAATTCGATGAAGTCGCTTTGCAAATGGACGATCGCAAAGACAAACTGGTTGACATAGTTCTTGGAACAGATTTTAGAAATTTGCGACCAAAAACAGATGTTCCTGCTTCTGGAGCAGAAATCACTCCTATTAAAAATTGTCAGGATGCTAATAATATAAAGAATCTTCCTAAAGCTGAAAAGCACAAAGAAGTAAAATAATTTACATTATTTTCCATCTCAAACTAACTACGCTTACCTGGCAATCAAGCTTACCAAGCTAACCAATCTAAGAAAGCTAATCAGGCTTACCACGCTATGAAAGCTAACCAGGCTTAAACTACAACGCAATTGAATTTCTTTTAGATACTATTTGGAAGAAACTTTGCAATATTCGTTTTCATACCAACGCATCAACTCTGCTACAGCTTCATCATGCTCAACTGGACCATAATCTAAACGATAATTAAGCATATGCTTATAAGCTGCTCCTACTACAGGTCCAGGCTTTACATTAAGCAAATCCATAATTTCATTTCCATCCAAATCTGGACGAATAGCATTCAAATCTTCCTGCTTCTTAAGCTCTTTTACTCGCTCTTCCATCTCATCCATAGCATGTTCAAACATTAAGGATTTACGGCGATTCTGCGTAGTAGCATCAGCTCTTGTTAAACGATTCAATCTCTCATATAAATGACCTGAATCTTTAACATATCGCCTTACTGCAGAATCCGTCCAAGGCTCATCTACGTAACCATGGAATCGCAAATGAAGATTCACTAATTCGCTAACATCCTCAATAAGACGGTGATCGCAATGTAAAGCTTTAAGTCTTTTAACAGTCATTTTTGCGCCAACAACATCATGATGGTGGAAACTCACTTTCCCACCCTCTTCAAACTTACGCGTACGTGGCTTACCAATATCGTGTAAAAGAGCAGCCAGACGAAGAGTCAAATCAGGAGCAGGCACAGCGCCGTTTTCATCTGTTTCTAAAGCAATCGCACGCTCAAGAACCATCATCGTATGTTCAAAAACATCCTTATGGCGATGATGCTCATCTATTTCTAAACGCAATGCTGGAATTTCAGGCAAAACGTATTGCGCAAGCCCAGAATCAACAAGAGCTTCTACGCCTTTACGAGGACGTTCAGAAAGCAACATTTTTTGAAGCTCATCTCTAATGCGTTCTGCAGAAACAATATTCAAACGACTTGACATATCTGAAATCGCTTCAGCCGTTCGCGCTTCAATAGTAAAACCAAGTTGCGCTACAAATCTCACTGCACGCATCATGCGAAGAGGGTCATCGTCAAAAGACTGACGCGGATCTACAGGAGTACGTAAAACACCTTTTGCTAAATCATTTGCGCCTGCAAAAGGATCTACAAATTCCATATCTGGAACCCTTAATGCCATTGCATTTACAGTAAAATCTCTACGAGAAAGATCGCCTTCTAAAGTATCTCCGTATTGAACTTCCGGCTTACGAGAATCAGGATTATAAACGTCTGAACGATACGTTGTAACTTCAACTTTTACCTCTGTGCCATCTTTTCGACGTCTAACAGCTCCTAAAGTGCCAAACTTCCTACCCATATCCCAAAATCCGTCATGTCCCCAATGACGCAAAA
Organism: uncultured Gardnerella sp.; assembly: GCF_947280595.1. NCBI lineage: Bacteria > Bacillati > Actinomycetota > Actinomycetes > Bifidobacteriales > Bifidobacteriaceae > Gardnerella > uncultured Gardnerella sp. The sequence continues at coordinate 149,158 of NZ_CAMYOS010000002.1, forward strand.
TCGGCTCAAATTCTTCCGGCTTGGCAGAAGTGCAAAAATCAAGATCATGCGAAGTCCTATGCAATAACATATCTCGCACTGGTCCACCTACTAACGCAAGCTCATAATTGCGCTCAGCAAACAAACGTCCCAATTCTATGGCTTCAGGCCAAACTTCAAAATTTCCAGACACTCTACGCGACACCCTTTCAGCGTAACAACAAACCTATTTCCAGCATACAGTTACCCCAATGCACAGCGGATTGAGTATGGTGGATTGTATGGTTACTCCCGAAGACTTAAGACGCATGCTCGCCAGAGCTTCGAATAACCATACCCAAACACGTGCTAAAGCGTCTATAACCCCACTCGATTTAGCTAAGAGAATATCATCTCATAAACAAAAAATCACAAGCGAAGAATCCTCTATTTTCATTGATATACCTGTATTTTCGTCAGGTGAAGACGTTGAAGAAAACGTAATTCACATAGAAGAATCTTTCATCAATGAGCAGATTTCTTTTGCACCTTCTCCTGCAATAATGCCACAGCGTAGAAATGCAGAAGTGCCAAAAACTTTCGCTTCTTTAGACACACAGGATTTGCCAATAGTACGCGAATATTCTGCTGGAGGACTTGTTTTTGACTCGCTCGGGCGTGTCGCAATTATTGCTAGATATTCACGTAGTGGACACCTGGAATGGTGCTTACCAAAAGGACATATAGAAAAAGGCGAAACACCACAACAGACTGCCGTAAGAGAAATACACGAAGAAACAGGCATATTAGGTGAAATTGTGGAATCAATCGCAACTATTGATTATTGGTTTACAGGCACAAGCCAACGAGTGCATAAATTAGTTCACCATTTTGCTTTAAGATATTTAAGCGGCGAAATATCAGTATTAGGAGATCCCGATCATGAAGCTGAAGAAGCTCGTTGGGTTGATTTTTCCGAGCTTAATAATATTCTTAGTTATCCTAACGAACGCAAAATAGCGTGGCTGTATGCTAGAAAGTCAAACAGGCGGTCTAACAGATATGAAAATTGCGAATAATAAAACAACTTCACTTAAACGTTTTTACAATAATGCGTGCATAGTGATTTTGTGTTTCGCATTATGCATAGCATGTGTTGCAAGCTCACTATTCTTCAGTTTTAACTCCTCAAACGTTGCTAAAGCTGAAGAATTACATAAAAAACATTTAATAGCAAATCCAAAAAAACACGCTTATAAACACGTTAATCCTCTTAGCAAAGGTCTTTCGTTAAAAATAACTGATTCTACTGCAATAGTTACAGATAAAAGCGGATATCATTTATCAATATCTATAAACACTGCTAAAAATCAAACACTTCCGGAAGGAACTATAAGCGTATTCGTAAATCCTTATTACACTTTCACGTCTAGAACAGATATACAAAAATGGGCAGAAGGAGAATCACACATACCCACACGGCAATTACTTGGAAAATCGCAAGTAGATACCATGGCTGCTAAAAGTAGTCGAATTGTTAACGTAGATGTTCCCTCAGACTCGCCTAATCTTGCAACCATAAAGCAATGGGGTCCAAAGCCTTTATTAGTTTTATACACTTCAACAGACGAAAGCCACATCATTTCTGTGCAAACTTTCTTAACTCGTTCTAACGATGGTCTTTCTAATACCAATACTCCTCCTATCGGCATGACTGCTATTATGCCAATACTTGCAAATCCTGATTCTTGGAGAACAACTATTGACACTCAACAGTCAGACGAAATTGTAAATAATAATCATCCTAATAATGCACAAAATAATCCAAAAAATAGTAGTAAAACTAATTCACAACATTCTGGGGAAAACAGCAACAATCACGGAAAAACCAGCGATTCCGCAGCTCAAGCAAATAATTCGAATAATTCAAATAACACAAAAAAACTTAATAAGAAAAATACGTTAAAAAAAGAAAAAATTATTAGCTTCCCATATAACATACGCGCGAAAGTATCGCTGAATAACAACGAACAAAATCGCATTACTAAACAAGTTGATCTTGCAGAAAAACATAATCTTTTGCAAACTATAGCTGACCCTTACACGCTAAAAGCAGCAAGAATACTTTATAGGCCTAGTGCATTCATGCAAAAAGCAGGTTTTGATATAAGTTCTTATGCGGATGATTCTAATTTTGAACTTTATAAATCTGCTGGAATCACTCCAAATGAATGGTCGCTCAAAGAAACTTGTTCAATATATTCATCACTAGATACTTCACAAAAACTTTCTCAAAATGATAGCGAGTGTGTAAACGGAAAAACTCCTGTATTCGCATGGCAAACGAATGGTAAGTGGACTCTTAACGCGCTCGTACAAGCTAAAAATAGCGGATACAACACTGTTATTGCAACACACGGATTCGACCCTAATGCAAATCGTTTTGCAACAAATACAGGCGTGTATAACATACAAACAAATTCTGGAGAAATCAACGTTCTTGCTTCTCAAAATGTATTAACACACTTAGCTAATGGGCAAGCTAGTAGCGATTATGCATCAGCAGAATCCACTGAAGCAGGACGCATAAGTAGATTAGTTGCACAAAGTGCTTTTTATCAAATGGAGCAACCGTATGCTTCTAGAAATCTTCTTATAACTTTTGCAACAAATACAAGCGCAAAATCAATCGACAATGTGATGAACGCTCTCGAAAAATCGCCTTGGATCGATCTAAAAAATCTTCAATCATTAACTTCATCTGAACCTTTTAATAACGAAAATTCAAGAAAGGTTATTCCACTCAATAGCGGTCTAAGCAGCGAGAGTGCAAAATCAAGAAATGATAAATTACGCGAATTAGCAAAATCTCGAGAGAATTTAATAAGTTTTACGAATGACATTTTAGATAATAATGCAATTCAAAAGGAAAAAAGTGATGCTGGAGATGCTCAATCTTTAGCAAAACAGCATGCGAAAATGGGTGCTCTGAGCAAAACAAGTAACTCAAAAATATGGAGCAAAAAGCTTATTGATATTTTCGATTCGATGGCATTCAAAGAGATACTCCATTATGACGGAAAACCGTATTTTGATGCAAAAACACATTCGTCTTCATTCAGTTCAATAGCAAATCAAAGCAACGAAGAAAAAACCAACGAAGAAAAAACTAACAAACCACAATCAAACACAACACAAGCTAACGAACCAAAATCAAACGCTTCTCAAAGCAAAAACAAAAAACCACAACAACCTACAAACAATGCGAGCGCAACACAAAAATTCACAACTCAAACTCTCGTAAATAGCTTATTATCTGGAATTCGCATAGTTCCTCCGCCACACATAACAGTATTTAGCGAAACAGCATCCTTGCCTGTAACAATCAGCAACGCACATCCATACCCTATTCGCGTATATCTCACTGCAACAACTAAATCTATGGAAATTGTTTTGGGTAGAACACAAATAGTGAGCATTCCAGCAGACAGTGAAATTCAAGTGACTTTACCTGTACGCGTTACTACATCAGCACAAGTAAAGGCTTTGTTTAGGCTAGAAGATAGGCAACATCACACTTTTTCAACAACTAACTCAACTACTATTACTAGCACACTGCAAATTAGCGATAAAAGCGGTACGATTATCATAATATTTGCTTTCGCTCTCGGCATATGGGGGCTTTACAGACAATTCCATCGTAAAAAGGATCCAGACGAATGAGTTCAGTAGGTCGCAATTCAATGATTATGGCAAGTGGCACTGCGGCTTCTAGAATCACAGGTCAAATTCGCACAATCCTACTTGCAGCAGCACTAGGCACAACAGGACTAGCTGCTAATGCTTATCAAGCTGGATCAACTATCCCTCAACTCATATATGCGCTCGTTTCTGGAGGTATTTTTAACGCTGTACTAGTACCGCAAATCGTACGCACTCTTGAGAAGAAAGATGCAAAAGATAGACTTAACAAGCTAATTACTTTTGCTATAACAATGCTATTAGCAGTCACACTTCTAATGGGTGTTTCAACTCCTGTAATAACATGGCTTTATGCAGGCGGTGGACCAGAAATGTTAGCTCTAACTAACGCTTTCACTTTATGGTGCATACCACAGATATTTTTCTATGGATTATATACAGTTTTAGGGCAGATTCTTGCCGCAAAAGGCAAATTTGCCATGTACGCGTGGAGCTCAGTTGCAGCAAACATTGTAAGTTGCATTGGATTTGGCACTTTTATAGCTCTTTTCGGCAGAGTCACAACTCAACCGTTATCGTTCTGGAGCAATAGCAGGCTTTTACTAACTGCAGGATTCTGGACTTTAGGAGTTGCAATTCAAGCATTACTACTTTTTATACCTCTTACAAAAATCGGAATCGTATATAAACCTAGCTGGGGTATAAAGGGTATTGGATTGCGTTCTATGGGACCTGTTGCAGCATGGAGCATAGGGATTGTCATAGTAAATCAATTGTCTGTTATGGTTACAACACACACAATTACTAGTGCCCCTCAACTTGCCGAAACAACTATGGGAATTAACCAATTTGACGTAGCAGGTAACGCAACATTCCAAAACGCATATACGATTTACTTACTTCCTTACTCGCTGATAGCAGTATCGGTAGCAACTGCAATTTTCCCGAAAATTTCAAAGGCTGTTGCAACGCATAATATAGCTATAGCACGGCAAGATTTAAGTGATTCTTTAAGGCACGTAAGCATACTTATGTGTTTCTTCCTCATAGCGTTCGTAACAATGCCAACGCCAATTTCTTTAGCTTTATTACCATCGATTAGCCTTAAAGAAGCTTATTTCATGTCTACTCCTTTAATGCTACTTTCTTTTAGCCTGCCATTTGCTAGTGCGTATTTGATTATTCAGCGCACTTTCTACGCTTTTGAAGACGGTAAGCAGCCATTCATATTTACTTTAGCTGGAGTTGTAACAGAGTTAGTAGTACTTATTGTTTGCATACAATTCTTCCCTCCAACACAATGGGTAGCTGTTTTAAGCTCGTCAGTAACTATAGAATTTTTGCTCACATTCCCTGCTCTTATATGGATGCTAAGAAGACGCTTCAATAATAATTTAGACGATTCAAGACTTTTATCTACGCATATTAAAATTGCTATCGCTACTGCTGTTTCAATTTGCATAACACTATTAGCTCGCATACCTGTTATGAAAATAATTAACGTTGAAATGCCTCAACTTCACGGAGCAGTAAGATGGATTCGCGCAATTTTAGTTTGCGTTATTTTAACTGTTATTATTATTGTTTCATACGTTGGTACTCTTGTTTTACTTAAAACTCAAGAATTAACTACTTTATACAATTCGTTTGTATTGAAAGTTGCAACAAAAATTCCTGCACTATCTTCATTAAAATTTGTTCAAAAAGTTATTAGTAAAGCTAACAAAAATGCCGATAGCACTGAAATTGCTCTTGATGAAACTAGTGACAAAAGCAATGACGAAAAAGCTTTCACAGGCGCAAATATAGAAAATAAAAAATCATATTTACGCACCTCTTCCAATAATCAAAAGAATCATCGTAAGCCGCGAATTGTTACATCAACTCGTAAAAAATAGTTTACTTTGACTACAAATACGTCATATAAGAAAATATTTACAATATCCACAAAAAGTATGACGCGCATATGACATAAGTACCACTAGAATATTGGTAATAGCATATGAATTTACTATTTTGACAATTAGGAAGAGGAATAGATGAAACCTCGTTTAGGAGATATAATTCTCAATCGTTATGCGCTAGTATCCCCATTGCGTAACGAAGAGGAACTCCAAGTTTGGCAAGCTAGCGACAATATTTTGGAACGCGATTGCCAACTTTTCATCGTACGCGATTCCAGATTCCTAACAGATGTGAACACTATTGCATCAACCCTCGCTTTAGCGCGTAGCCGCAAGTTCACACAAGTACTGCAATTACAGCATATTGACGATATCTCAATTATTATTACAGCTTTAGATTCCGGATTAAGCATAAGTGATTATCTTGCAGACAATAATTCAAAAGAAAGAAGACAATCTAAGCCAATAAGTCCTATCAATCCTCTTAGCTACGAGGCAATACGAACTATTGTTGCAGAAACAGCTGGAATTGTAAGTAAAATGATCGCTAATGGCATTACACATCACGCAATTTCAACAGATACAGTTCGTATTACAACAAATGGCATTGAGCTAGCAGATACTCCAATTAGCCCAATGATTGAAGACTTAACTTTACTGAATAATGCTAAGGATGATACCTCTTCCAAAGATTTAGAAAAGTCTTCGCCATCTCAAGAATCCTATGAGCGAATTGCAACAAGACAATTATCTGCATTGCTTTACTCTCTTCTCACACGCACTATTTCAAAGAACTTACACGATTTTTCATTATCACGCATTAGCGAAAATGTTCCTTCAGAATTTCGTATGATCTGTAAACGTGGATTATGCGAATCACAAGTAGCAGATTCAAATAAAAATCCTAATATAATACCAATGGCATCTATTGCTGAGCTTTCTGCGCTATTAGGTAAATACACGCCACTTAGATCGCTTCGTGCTCAAGATATCTTGCTTCCAAGGTTAGAAGGAGCTGCTTCAGTTAGCTTGATTGAATTGAAAGCAGAAGATAAGAATTCTATATTGCCTTTCCCTGAAGATCTTGTACAAAGTGAAGATCAGTTTAACGATGGCTTTAATTCTGCTATACAACAAGCAGAAAATCCTGATTTATTAAATTATGATTTTTCATCAGATTTACGCGATTCTTCACGAAATGAAACAAATGACGATTTAAATGAGAATTCACGTAAAGATTTAAGTAAGGATGAGAACGATATTCCATCTATGCTAAAAGATGAATCTTCACAAATATCTAGTAGTTCTTCGACATCATCTGACAACAAGCAAAAAAACGCTGAGAGTGCATACAATTCTTCTAAAAACGGGAAGAACTCATCTGACTTACAAGCTTCAAACGTAAATAAAGTAACTAAAGCCGATAAAAATACTGCTATTGGAGCTATTGGGACTAAAGCAGCTAAAGGAGCAAAAGCTGCTATTGGAGCTTTATCTTTTGCCAGCAGCATCATCAAATCATCACAAGCTGCTTCATCCGTTGCACCAGTTGCGTCAAGCGAAACTAGCGCGACAAATATGTCTATTTCTGGATTTGCTGCTGCAAGCACAAGCATACGAAAAGCTGGCAAAACACTTGGAACACTATTCAAGCGCAATTCTCGTAAAAATTCTAAAAATAAGTCTAAAGAAAAATACGAAAATTATAATAGCGATGAAAATAATATTGATTCATCAGAACTTGAAAACACAAACACAAATGTAGATATAGATTTTCATGATATTGCTGCTGCAGAAATGGCTAATATACTTGCTCCAACTGAATTAGATGCAGACGATTCTATTTTCCCTATGTCTGAACGAAATATACATGTTATAAAAAATGATGATGAAATAGCTCAAGATAATTCAGAAAAAAACTTAGAAGATAATAATTCTAATAGTTCATTAAATAATCGCTCGAATAATTCCAAGCAGAATATAAGCAATATTTCTAGAAATAAAAGTCGTTTGAAGTCGAAATCCGATGATTCCGACTTGTATGATTCTTCTATCTCTAACAATTCATATGATTCTGAGAACTTTAGCGATTCTGAGAACGCGAATGCACAATCTTCTAACGAAGAAGGCGAAACATTCGATCACATTCCAGTAATAGCTTCGTCCACTTTTGATTTTGAGGATTTGCTTATTCAAAACTCGCGCCACACAGAGCCTATAGCCCGTGCAAACGCATTCTTAAGTGAGGAATCAGAGTTTACAGGGCGCGTACCTGTTGTAGATAATCAAAGTCGTTTTATAGCTCCTGGCGAAGAATCAGCGCGCGCTTTGCGTGAAGAAGAACTTGAAGATACAGATATGGATTTGCATACAGTTTCTTCACTTTCATCTCTTCCACCAAGTTTTGAGCCTAGAGAGCATGCAGCTAGTATTAAAAAACAGCAAATACGCAAAAACGGTGAAGATATTGCAGATGCAAAGATTTTCGTAGGTCTTTCTACTAAATTTATAGCAATTAGCATAATGCTGCTATTGATTATTGTTGGATCATTCTTTGCAATACATGGATTGTTGTCATCGCATGAATCATCATCTTCGTTCAACAATTCTAATCCGTGGGATTCTGAAAATATAAATAACGTTCCTTTTGGAAGTCGCGGAATCCTCCCAGAAGAAAAAGCTAAAGGACACAAAGTACCTGAAGGTCATAAAACTGTTAAGGCTGTTCCTGCGCCTAATATTCCTGTAAACAATACTCCTTTTGAAATTGATATACGTCAGTTCTTAAGCAAACCATCTCATCAAAATGGATATGGATATTATATGCATTTGACTCAGCCTCAGGAAGCGTATAGATTTGTTATCTCAATTCGTTCTTCAGGCGGTCATGGATATCTTTTTGCAAACACTAAGAATGACCCTACTAAAGGCGATCAGGTTGCAGAATTTACATTTGATGAAAGCGGCACAACTGAAGTTAAATTCAATAAGCCAATTAAAGCTCAAGACTTTCTACTTTGGGTTCCGGCAAATAGTTTACCGAACAACAGCTTATACATAAATTCTGCAAGAATTTATTAAAGTTTAGAATAAAGGGGAATTTATATGGAAGCGCAATTACGCAAGGTTATTATTATCGGCTCAGGTCCTGCAGGATACACTGCTGCAATTTATTTAGGGCGTGCAGGATACAATCCGTTAGTTATAGCTGGAGCACTTACCCCTGGTGGGCAACTAGTAAATACCACAGAAGTAGAGAATTACCCTGGATTTCCAGATGGTGTTTTAGGTCCAGATCTTATGGACGCAATGCAAAAACAAGCAGAAAAATTCGGTGCAGAAATTATTTTTGACGATGTCACAAACGTAGACTTTTTAAAGCCTATAAAAAGCGTAACTTTAAGCGATGGCTCAATATACGAATCACACGCTGTTATTGTTTCTACGGGCTCACAAGTGCGCAAATTGGGCGTTCCAGGAGAGCAACAATACTCTGGACGCGGAGTATCTTATTGCGCTACTTGCGATGGATTCTTCTTCCGCGGTAAACCAATTGTTGTTGTTGGAGGAGGAGATAGCGCTTTTGAAGAAGCTCAATTCTTAACTCGTTTCGGCTCTTGCGTTACTTTGATTCACAGACGTAATGAGTTTCGCGCTTCGAAAATTATGGTTGATCGCGCTAAAGAAAATGAAAAAATTAAGTTTGTTTTAGATAGTGTTGTTGAATCTGTAAATGGATCTAATTCAGATGCGCAATCTGTTACTGTAAGAAACGTAAAAACAAACGAAACTCAAGAAATCGAAGCATCTGGAATATTTGTTGCTATTGGACATACTCCTTCGACTGAATTCTTGAATGGAGCTTTGGAACTTAATAGCGATGGAACTATTAAAGTAGAAGGCACTTCAACTAAGACTTCAGTTTCTGGAGTATTTGCAGCAGGAGATGTTGTAGATAACGTATACCGTCAAGCTGTATCAGCTGCTGGAATGGGATGTCATGCAGCTCTTGACGCACAAGCATATTTAAACGAATTAGATGAAAACTAATCGCGTTTTATTGCGTTATTGCGTTATTGCGTCTTTATCTGCTTTAGCGTAGTGATTCTATGCGAGTCTATTCTGCTTGATTTGGCATAAGCATTTGAACGATTCTCTTCATATCTTCAGGAGAAGAAAATACTATTTCAATATGCCCATGCTGAGGAGTTCCTTTAATAGAAACTTTCGTAGAAAAATGTTTTTCCAATTGGCTACGAATAGGAGATGAAGACCATCTATCATTACGCGCTCTACGAGTCGGTGTAGATCTACGACCTGCTTCGACTCCTTTTAGTGAAACAATTTCTTCAGTAGTTCTCACAGATAAGCCTTCGTCAATAATTCGCTGAGCTACTGATTCCATTTCTTCAGGACTCTCTAAACCTAATAATGCTCTTGCATGACCAGAAGAAAGCAATCCGGAAGCTACTTGCTTTTGAACGGAAGCTGGCAAATTAAGTAAGCGCAAAGTGTTTGCAATTTGAGGTCTAGATTTAGATACGGATTGAGAAAGCTGAGCTTGTGTTAAGCCAAAATCATCAATCATTTGCGCATAAGCAGCTGCTTCTTCTAGTGGATTCAAAGCGACTCTGTGCAAATTCTCCAGCAAGGCATCACGGAGCATATTTTCATCAGGCGTAGTGCGAACAATTGCAGGAACAACATCTAAACCAGCTAATTGAGAAGCGCGCCAACGCCTTTCACCCATTATCAACTCATAGTGAGCTGACTCATTTTTATAAGAAGAGTTAGAAGATGATTCATTGTTTTGAGAATTATCTAAGCTTTCGCTATTTTCACGTGAAACTACATTTATTTCACTGTTTGAAGAATCACTTTCTTCTATTTTTCGCACAACAATAGGCTGAAGAACTCCAACTTCCTTGATAGAAGCAGCAAGTTCTTTGAGTTCATCTTCGTCAAAAATCAATCTTGGTTGTTGCGCATTAGGAACAATATCGGAAGGCTTAATATACTCTAAATATCCACCTTCAACAGGCTTTAATCCTTGATTTTGCGCGGTTTCTGTATTATTTTTATCTTCAGCAGAACCATTGTAATTATTGTTCGTTTCATGTGAAACACTCTTATTTTTATCACTTACAAATGTTCTTTCAGCGGAATCTCCGAAGAAGAAATCAATAGGTCTTGTAACATCTTCAAGAGATGGCATTGAAGATCTTTTAGAAGGTTTAGAATTCTTTTTACTTTGAACAGTATTTTTTAATATTGTCGATTCATTATTATTAAATCCAATATTGCGCGATTCATCGCTGTGAGGAGCAATAGAGCGATTCATACTAGGAACTTTAGTTTCATGTGAAACGCTTAATTTAGATGAATAGATGTGAGCATTGCTTTCACTTTTTGTATAACTTTGCTCTACATCTGCGTTCAAATTAACTTTTTCGTCAGTATTCTCCCCATTCTCCCCACTGTTTTGAACACTGCTATCAGAATCACCTATTTTGCGAGAGTCTTTCTTTGAATCTAATAAAGAGTTATCGTTTGTTTCACGAGAAACATTTTGATTTTCCACTTGAGGAGATACTAAGTCATCTTCACCTGGCAATGCTGGGAATAATGCGCCTAATCCTTTACCTAAACGAGATTTCATGCCACTCATCGTTTATTATTCTCCTCTTCTTTTGCAGAGATAACCGACAATACTGTTTCTGAACGTTGCGCAATTTCTAAAGCAGCTTCACGATAAGAAACAGCGCCTGTTCCACGTGAATCATATGTAATAACAGTTTGAGCAAAACTTGGAGCTTCAGAAATCTTCACAGTCCTAGGGATAGTTGTATTAAGAACAATATTAGGATAATGATTTTTCACTTCCTGATATACTTCACGACCAAGCAGAGTACGCTTATCAAACATTGTCACAAGCATTGTAGAAACCACTAAAACAGGATTGTAATGTTTCTGGACCAATCCAATAGTACGAATCAACTGCCCTAATCCTTCGAGAGCATAATATTCAGCTTGAATTGGAATAAGCATTTCTTGTGCTGCGCACATAGCATTTATAACAAGCAATCCTAGTGAAGGTGGGCAATCAATAAATACATAATCGTAATGTTCTTCACTATTTTTCATGAATTCACTAAGAGCATCTTTAAGTAGATTATTGCGATTATCCATATCCGCAAGCTCTAATTCAGCGCCACTTAGATCAATTGATGCAGGAACTACATCTACACCTGGAACATCTTTACAAGTTTGCTTTACTTCACTAATAGTCTTGCGCCCCTCAATAACATCATATACAGAAACATCTCCTGAAGCATGAGGAATGTTGAACGCTGTTGATGCATTACCTTGAGGATCCATATCTATTACAAGAACGCGTAAACCACCTACGGCAATAGCAGCAGCAAGATTAACAGTTGAACTTGTTTTACCAACTCCGCCTTTTTGATTTGCAACAGCAATAAAACGAGTTTTTGAAGGATGAGGGTACGTTACTCCTTCAAGCGCATGATATCGAGAAACTACGTCTGCTAATTCGCTACCAAGCGAAGATCCAGAATCTCCAAAAATACGCTTAATTGTTTCTGATGCAGACTCAACCACTACGTATCACCCCCACCCTCTTTTTACAAACATGTAGTGTTAAGTTTCTATTCTTCTATGGACATAAAACACGTAAAAATCGAATATCGTTTCATGTGAAACACAACAAATCTACATAATAAAACGAATGAAACATCGCAAACAACTGTTGTAAAACCTTGAAAAATAAGGGAAATTCCAAAATGTTCATATATTAAAATGCAATTGTTTTCACATGAAACAAAATAAAATTAGACAAAACAATAACTAACAATTTTTCTCAATACTTTCACGTGAAACACAACAGCTCCACGTGAAACAAGGTATTTTTACGCATTCTTTAAGATTTATTTTGTTTATGACCTAGAAAATAAAATTTGAAAATGAGAGAAGAACATCACTTGCGAAAAACTTAAATATAAATTACGTGGAACTTAAATACAACTTGCACATGATCTACGCATAACTTGCGCATTGAAAAAATGTTTTTGATTTTAGAGCACTGTTATATAGTTAAATCATTGAGTATTTTAACTTATTTTGAAAGGGTGCGATTTATGAGCAAACTTGAGGATCTAATTGCCGAATTGTGCCCAAACGGTGTGGAGTATAAGAAGATTAAGGATGCATATCTTCGCATTAAAGGCACTCCGATTACAGCAAGTAAGATGAAAGAAATAGATTCTGAAGATGGTGAAATTAGGATATTTGCAGGCGGTAAAACTGTTATTAATGCTCATGAATCAGACATACCTAAAGCGAATATTACGAGAGTTCCAGCAGTCTTAGTGCAATCTCGAGGTGTTATTGACGCTGTTTATTATGATAAACCGTTTACTTTCAAAAATGAGATGTGGGCTTATACCTCAGATAGTAAAATTAGCGTAAAATTCCTGTATTACATATTAAAAAACAACATTCAATATTTTCGTGATGCAGCTTCTGGAATGGGATCGTTGCCGCAAATTTCTTTACATGTAACAGAAGATTTTGAAATCCCTGTTCCACCGCTTGACGTGCAAGCGGAGATTGTGCGGATTTTAGACACGTTCACAGAGCTTACAGAGAATCTTACAACAGAGCTTACAGCTCGTAAAAAGCAATACGAATATTATCGAAATGCTTTGCTTACATTTGACGACAACAATCCTTTACACTCGCTTATCTCACGCTACTGTCCTACTGGCGTGGAGTATAAGGCTTTAGAGGAAGTTGCATCGTATCCTAAAAATCGCATTGATTCGCAAAATCTTGATGAAAATAATTATGTCGGTGTTGAAAATCTATTACAAAACAAGCAAGGAAAAACGCGTGCTAATTCTATACCTAAAGAAAGTAAAGCTATTTGTTTTTCTATAGGCGATGTACTTATTGGCAATATAAGACCATATCTTAAGAAAATATGGTTTGCTGATTGTGTTGGTGGAACTAACGGTGATGTTTTAGTTATTCACATTCACGATAAAAACGTTATTAGTCCTAGATTCTTATACCATATTTTAAGTTCTGAGCGGTTTTTCTTATATGATGTTCGCAATTCGAAAGGCGCAAAGATGCCCAGAGGTGATAAGAAAGCTGTAATGCAATTTGGAATCCCCATTCCACCTCTTGAAGTGCAGCATCAAATCGTACAAATTCTGGATCGCTTTGATGCTCTGTGTAATGATTTAACTCAAGGTTTGCCTGCAGAAATCGAAGCTAGACGCAAGCAATACGAATACTATCGAGATCAACTCCTGAACTTCAAGCGTGCGTAATGCAGTTATGCACAATTTATGTAAAACAAACTATAAAAGCTTATTTAGTATTACAATTTACATAAATTACATTTCTGGTGAGACGCGCGAAGAGATTGAGGAGGTAAAAAATGTCTGCTAAACTCGTAAGTAATAGCAGCCCCCTAAGCCTACTAACAGTGCTCAAACCTGGGGGTTCTTCTTGTTTTTCAGCTGATTCAAAGCCTCCAAAATCTGTAGGAGCATATACATACCTCAATCGCATCGTATTGCAAAAGAAGAGTACGAAAAATATAAGAAATACTTTAAAGGAGTGCCTGAAATTGAAAAATGGTAATGTTCAAGAATTTGTGGATCATATATATTATGGCGATGAACTTTGGTTCCGTTACAAAGGGAGACTGTATTTTCTAGAAGGATGGTCTAACGAAAATCATCTTGATTTGAAATTATATGAGATGCATGAAAATGGCAAAGAATATTCGTGGAAAGGTGACAATAAAAAATATCCTGTTGATGAATTTATTAATGCAAAAATTTGAAATGATAAGACTTTTGGCAAGTGGAACAAGATATAGAGTGGGTTGACGATGATGCAAGTTAGTTTGCCTGCAGAAATCGAAGCTAGACGCAAACAATACGAATACTATCGCGATCAGCTCCTAACGTTCAATCGCATATAATCTTCAGGATTAACAAGCAGATTTTGTTAATATGCAATTTCAAACACAATGTAATTCGCGCACATCATGTACTAGTGAGGTGCGGGAAAAACTTAACGAACAATAAAAAGCGAAACGGTATTTAAAAAAGTTACACCTAATCCAAACTCTTCACAAAACTAAAGTAAGCTAAAATCTAACTTTCACTACCACAAGCAACAACATTTAAACATTCGTAAAAAGTTGAAGCTCCTGTGAGGTAAGCAATTCCCACACCTCACAAACACAGTAAAAAACAATTACGTAAAAATCTTATATTCCTGTTGACGAAGTAAGTTAAATACACATCATGTACTAGTGAGGTGTGGGTGTTGCTTGGTCGAACAATATAAAAGTGAAGCGATTCTAAATAAATTCCAACATAATCCAATCCTGTTGGGAATAAAAAGTTAAATTAAAAATCTAAATACTAGTAACACAAGCATAATGACAATATACCTCATAAGAGCGTAACGTCTGTGAGACAAGTAACACCCATACCTCATTATCATATGGATATACACGCATATGAACGAGAAATCTTAAATCTCTGCCTAACTAATAGCAAAGCATATTTTGTAAAACAAACTATAGATTTATTTACTAAGCAAATAAAGTATAGATTACATACTAGTGAGATGTGGAAATTACTTAACGAACAATAAAAAGCGAAACGGTGCTTGAAGAAGTTACACCTAATCCAAACTCTTTATAAAACTAAAGTAAGCTAAAATCTAACTTTCACTACCACAAGCAACAACATTTAAACATTCGTAAAAAGTTGAAGCTCCTGTGAGGTAAGCAATTCCCACACCTCACAAACACAATCATATTTTGTAAAACAATCCTATACTTTATTCACAAAATTAGGCTTTATCGACTATCACAACAGTCGTTGATTGTAATCCGCGTGCAACAGTAGCTTCAACAACACGAGGATTCACTCCACCTGCTTTACGAATCATTTTCGAAGCCTTTTCAATTTCAGCTTGAGCAGATTTGCCTTTAAGAGCAACAAGACTACCATGTTGGCGTAAAAGAGGTATTGTCCAACCAGCTAACTTAGTCATAGGCGCTACTGCTCTGCATGTTACAGCATCAAACGGTTGAATCTTATGCTCTTTGACTTGAGAAATAACTTCATCAGAACGACCATGAAAAATAGTCACATTTTTAAGATCCATTAAAGACACGCATTCTTCTAACCAAACTACGCGCCTTTCCATTGGCTCAATCAAAGTTATATTTACGTCTGGCAAACATGCAGCTATAACCAAACCTGGAAATCCGCCACCACTGCCAACGTCCGCAATTCTTTTTTGCTTACTATTTTCAACAATTTTTTCAATAAACGGAACTGCAGCAGCAGAATTTAATATGTGCCTTTCCCAAAGTATGCTCATATCGCGTGGTCCAACTAAACCGCGAATCAACCCCTCTTTACAAAGTTTCACATGAAACAATCTGCATTTAGGTAGTGCATCACCAAGCACTTCACATAATAATGGCGAAGAATCTAATTCATCTAGAATATTCTCATCGAAAGTATTCTCAAGACTAGCATTCACAACGCCTTCAGAATCTTTAGCGTTTTCATTACTGCCAACGCCTTCAGAATTTTCCACGCGCAAACCATCTTCCATAACTGCACACAACTTTTATATTTTATACTTTAATATTCTAAAATTTCAGCACTTTAAAACTTTAAAACTTAAGCACTTTAGTACTGTAAATTTTAAAACTTTTATATGATCGCTCAAATATCAGCAAAAGTTACACAACAAAAACATTTTTGTTTTATCGTGTAACTTTCGTTTTACTGACTTATTTTATATTTATTTACAATAAATTTTTACTCATCAACGTATTCAACATCTTCATCGAAATTATCTGAATCTTCATCTTCAGAAAGACTTGCAGGCATATAAACAGTCACATATCTGCGAGGTTCTTCACCATGAGAACGCGAACGCAATCCCTCATCTCGAACCGTATCGTGTATAACTTTACGCTCAAAAGAATTCATAGGTCTTAAGCTCACAGATTCACCAGTTTCACGAACCTCATCAACAGCATCTAAAGCCATATCTCGCAAATGTTGGCGTTTTCTCTTTAAGAAACCATCAACATCAACAATTAGATGAGAGCGCTCACCAGTCTTCTGTTGCACAGCAAGTCTGCTCAACTGTTGTAAAGCATCAACAACTTCACCATTACGACCAATCAAATTTTTAATGTCAGTATCATCATCTGCAACAATCTGAATCATAGGGCGATTATTACGAACTCCCATCTCAATATCGCCTTCATAATCAGCAATATCAAGTAATCCTTCTAAATAATCAGCAGCAATATCAGCTTCTTCATTGAGCTGCTCTACTGTTTTACTTTCTTCCTGTACCATACTCACTCCTTAGCACGACTGTAAATCGCTTTTATAAGTCTACTTAAAAAATAACGTCACATTAACAATTACATTATCACTTATAACAGTATTATCACTCATAACAGCACGATTATGCATCTTATGCAACATAACAATGCAACATAACAATATCAGTAATATCACTTTAAACAATAAGTAATAATTATTTATTAAATTATGAATTTTTACTTATAAATTTCATACAATACTCGAGCAAAGATTCTACGAACTCGCGCATTATACTCAAAAACTTAAATTAAGAGCGCTTACGCTTGCGTTGAGGCTGTTTCCTTTGGAAACCTTCAACCTCTCGCCTTTCAGCTTCTTCACGCGCTTTTTGCAACGCTTCTTCTTCTAATGTAGGCAATCCTTCACGCTCTCTGCGCTTAACTTCCTTATCGTGATCTCGCTTTTCTTTTTCGTTAGCTGCAGGAGAACCAGGAGTTGGGAAAGCATAAACCTGCCAAATTGAGCGGAGCATATTCATAATATTGTTTACAAGCCAATATATCAACATTGCAAATGGAAGTGCAAAAGCAGAGAAAACGTAAATCAGAGGGAATCCCCACATCATAAGTTTCTGCATCGTATATTGACTGCCTTGCTTAGCTTCAGGAGGCAAATTTTTACGAACGTTATTAAATTGCATGTACCACATTGCAGCACACATAAGAATCACAACTAAAACAATGATGATCTTACCAGTTAATTGAACAGTAATGAATGTATCGGAAAGACCTACACCAAAAACATGTGTTTTTACAAATTGTTTTGCAACTGTAACATCAAAAGCGCCAAGCGGAGCATGCTTACCGTTCGCAATAAAAGGAATTACTGAAAGCGTATACCACATACTCATAAAAGCAGGACCTTGAATCATCATAGGTAAGCAAGAACCAGCAGGATTAGCATTATTATCCTGATAAAGCTTCATCATCTCACGTTGCATAGCTTCTTTGCTTGCAGGATCATTTTTCCCTTTATATTTTTGCTGAATTTTCTTAATTTGAGGGGAAATAGCCTGCATTTGGCGCATTCCTTTAATGCTTTTAATAAACGCAGGGAAAATGCATGCATGAACAACCAATAGCAAAAATACTATTGAAAGCACCCAAGACAATCCTATTTCATTCATTCCTATAAGGGTTAAGAACTTGTGGAACAACACCATAATTTGAGTCATAATCCACTCAACTGGCGTTAGGATTTTATAAAACCATCCGAAGAATCCATTATCAAGTACGAAATGATCTTGATTAAACATTAGTTTTCCTTGTCTTCTTCAGCCAAGGGAGTTAGCCGTGGCTCTTCATGCGCTTTAGACCAAGCACAACGATAAAAAATAGAATATTTTCGCGGAACATCGTCAATACTACAACTAGTCCATGGTCGGCATCTTAATAATCTCAAAAAAGCTAACAATCCGCCACGAAATGCTCCATAACGCTCAATAGCTTCAATTGCATATCTGGAACAAGTAGGGTAGTAGCGACAGCATGCAGGATTATTGGAAGATATTACTCTCTGATACCAGCGAATAGAATTAATCATTATTGAGGAACATGAAATATGCGATTTGGCTTTATTTGCTTTATTATCAAAAGCAGATTTGCTATACATATCTTTCACCTTCCTCTTTAAAAATCCTCGCATTGTATAACTTTATGAAATCTTAAAAGTCTTTAGAAAAATCTAATAAACTTTTAACAACCTTCTTAACAACACTTTTAGCAACATCTATTCATCGCAATAATCCTCTTCAATCATATAGACTCTGTTTCAGAACTATTTGAATTACGAGAATCTACTTCGCGAGAATCTTGTGAAAAATCGTATGAACATTTTTTAGAATCATTTGTGAAATCTTCATATGAGTCTTTCTTAAAATCTTCATACAAAGATTCGCTAGATTCATCGCTTTTATGTTCATTAGATTGATCCACTATCTCGCGATTGAAAGATGTGTTGCTTTTTTGCTCATGAATCTTAGCATTATTGGTTATATTGATAAACAATTTTTCAACTTGCTGATTCAATGAAGCAAACGTTGCATTTGCAGCACTAGGTTTTGCTCGTAACACAACATCACAATAACAAGGCAATAAAGATTCGTATTTACTTGCAAGCACACGAAAGCGTCTTTTAACTAAATTACGCACTACTGCTTTGCCAACTGATTTAGATACTGCAAGACCAAGTCTTTTACATTTTTCCTTTTCCGCGTGCTTAACTCCAAAAGAATAATTTTTCGCGGAATCGTTGGAATTATAAGACTTTTCAGGCTGTTTTAAGGTATCAAAAAATTCCGCGGGACTACTATCAAATCCCGTGGTTTCATTATTCGTAAAATCATTTACCTGATTAAGTGCGCTACATACGGTTGTATCGTCACGCATCAAATAATGCGCGACGATATCCCGCGAACTCACTTTGCGCCGTTTTTTGAGTACCGCAACAAAGTCACGATGGCTTTTCAGCCTTTCCATATTTACGACGCTATCTCAACTCAGGCAGACAGCGACTTACGACCTTTAGCGCGACGACGATTGATTACTGCGCGACCAGCACGCGTACGCATGCGAACGCGGAAGCCGTGCTTCATGTGACGACGACGATTAT